>CAKZIH010000306.1 GCA_936931335.1 uncultured Nostocoides sp.
TGGCGGCCTGCGAGGTCAGCGCATCGGGGACCAGGTGCGGGCCACTCGGGCGGCGCGAGCGCGCAGCGTGCCGACCGGGTCGGCGAACGCGGCCAGCTGTTGCGCCGGGTCGCTGGCCACGGCATACATCCCGGACAGACCGACCGACATCCCCTCACGGCGGCCGATGAGGACCTGCCCGGCGATAACCAGGGCCGGCGTGCCGGTGGCCAGGGCCGCCGCGGCCACCCCGGCAACCACCTTGCCGCGCAGGCTCTGCCAGTCGAAACTGCCCTCCCCGGTGACCACCAGATCGGCGGCGGCGACCAGGTCGGCGAAACCGACCGCCTCGAGGACCAGGTCGACCCCGCTGCGGCGGCGCCCGCCGAGCAGGAAGAGCCCGAAACCCAGCCCCCCGGCGGCGCCCGCACCCGGCTCCTTGTCCAACCGGCGCGGTGCCCCGGTGAGCAGATCGGCCGGCGGTGGCACGCGGCGCCACAGCAGGTCGGCGTAATGACCCAGGGCGTCCTCCAGGGCCTGTGCCACCTGGGGTGAGGCGCCCTTCTGCGGTCCGAAGACGGCGCTGGCGCCCTGCAATCCGAGCAGGGGATTGTCGACATCGGTGGCGGCGACGATCTCCACGTCCCGCCAGTCGCGACGCACCTGGGCCAGGCCGGCGAGCGCCTCGGCGTCGAGGGCGCGCAACGCCATACCGCCGGCGGCGAGGTCGCCCGGGCTTCCCGCGCCGAGCGCCGCGAGCATCCCCGCTCCGCCGTCATTGGTGCCGCTGCCGCCCAGACCGACGACGATGCGGGTGGCCCCGGCCGCTCGGGCCGCCAGCAGCAGTTGGCCGACGCCATAGGTACTCGTGCGGGCGGGGTCGCGCTCGTCCGCGGAGAGCAGGTGCAGGCCGGCCGCCTGCGCCGATTCCACGTATGCGGTGACCTCCTCCGCCTGTTGGACGAGCAGCACCCCGGCGGGGACGTCCCGGCCTAGCGGATCGCGCACCGTGGTGGCGATCATCTGCCCGTCCAGGGCCGAGGAGAGCACATCGAGGAACCCCGGCCCGCCATCGGAGAGCGGCAACAGCGTGAGGCGGTCGTGCGGCGCGGCATCCGCCCAACCGGCGGCCATCGCCTCGGCGGCCGCAATGGCCGTCAGGGTGCCGGTGAAGCAGTCAGGAGCCAGGACGACGTGCACGGCGGCAGGTTAACGCCGAGCGGCCGCTTGGCGGGGGCGGCTGCCGCGTGCCACGCGCCGAGCCGGGGTCGTGAGTGCCGATACGGGTGCGGATCGCGAGCCGCCCGCGGCGGGTGGGGCGGCATACCATCGCCGGTATGACGACCACCGCACCGTTGCCGCTACTCGTGCTCGGTCAGGGCCGGGAACTGCATACCGAACGCGGAGTGGAGTGCCCGGGTGAGCTGCCGGCCGCTTCCGACCCGGATCTGGTGGCCCGGGCCCAGGCGGCCAAGGCGGCGCTCGGCGATCGGGTCTTCGTACTAGGACACCACTACCAGCGCGACGAGGTCATCCAGTTCGCGGACACCACCGGGGACAGCTTCAAGTTGGCGCGGGAAGCGGCGGCGCGGCCGGACGCGCCATACATCGTGTTCTGCGGGGTGCACTTCATGGCCGAGTCGGCCGACATCCTCACCAGCCACGAGCAGACCGTGATCCTGCCCGACCTGGCCGCGGGTTGTTCGATGGCCGATATGGCGCAGATCAGCCAGGTCGAGGACGCCTGGGCGGACCTGCAGGCCGCGGGGGTCGCCGATGCTACCGTGCCGGTCACCTATATGAACTCCTCCGCCGCGATCAAGGGGTTCACCGGGTGCCACGGCGGGACGATCTGCACCTCCTCCAACGCCAAGACGGCGCTGACCTGGGCGTTCGCGCAGCGTGGCGGCAGCGAGGGCAAGGTGCTCTTCCTGCCCGACCAGCACCTGGGCCGCAACACCTATGTCCGTGACCTCGGCGGCCGCCTGGAGGAATGCGTGGTCTTCGACCCGCACAAGCCGGGCGGCGGGCTGAGTCCGCAGCAGTTGCGCGAGGCGCGGATGATCCTGTGGCGCGGGCACTGCTCGGTGCACGGCCGGTTCAGCGTGGAGGCCGTCGAGACCGCGCGCCGAGAGATCCCGGACGTCAATGTGATCGTCCACCCCGAATGCCGATATGAGGTGGTCGAACTCGCGGACTATGTCGGCTCCACGGAGAAGATCATCAAGACCATCGCGGCCGCCCCGGCGGGCAGCGCGTGGGTCGTGGGGACGGAGCTCAACCTGGTGCGGCGCCTGGCGCAGCAGTTCCCGGACAAGCGGATTGCGTTCTTGGAGAAGAACGTCTGCTACTGCTCAACGATGAACCGGATCGACCTGCCGCACCTGGTCTGGGCGTTGGAATCCCTGGTTGACGGGCGGGTGGTCAATCCGATCCGGGTTGATCCCACCGTTGCCCGGCACGCCCGTTCGGCGCTGGACCAGATGCTGCAGTTGCCCGGCGAGACCCACAAGGACTGAGGGTCCGCGCACCCGAGTCCCGCCTGTCCCCCGCGCCGAACTCATGCGTTATCCACAAAGTCACGCGCTATACCGCGTGAGTTCGTGGATAACGCGCGAGTTCGTGGGTAGCGTGCGACCTCGTGGGTGGCGCGTCAGGGCAGGTAGAGCCCCGGCACCGGGCGTAGGGGCCGCAGGAGGACGCCGGGCGGGAATCGTTGGACCAGATCGGCGAAGAGCGCCGCGGGCTGCCCTACCTCCCGCTTTCCCCGATGACGCACCCACACCTGCCGGTCCGCCAGCGCCTGATCGCGACGGCTTTCCCGGTAGAGGACCGCGGCCGGGTCGCTCGAGTCCCCCGAACCGTACTTGTCGACCCCGTCGTACTCCTCGGCAATGACCCGCCGGTCGTGCGGGTCGCCGCGTAAGTCCGCCAACCGCCAGGCGATGTCGGGATAGAAGCAGCCGAGGTCCGTCACGACCTCCAGTTGCAGGATCGGGCGCGGCAACCCACGGGAAAGCGCGATCCACCGCACCCGGGACTCCCCCGCGGACTCCGCGAACCCGTCGGCCGCCGCGAGTACGGCGCGGGCCCGAGCCACCCCGCGGGCCCCATTCCGCAGGGCCAGCCGCTCAGTCAGCAGCCGCCGTATGTCGTCCTGCCGCCGCTGGGACTCCATCCGTTCGAAGCGGCTAACCTCCGCCAGCGCCCACAGTCCACTGTCGGCCAGTGCCAACCCGTGGCCGGATGGGCCCAGGCCAGGCAGTCGAGGATGGTGCGCTCGGGTGAGGTCACCGCCGTGCCGGCGACCTCGACGATCTCCTTGTCGGCCACGGCGGCAATGTGCTGACGAACGCCGCGCATGCGGGCGTGCCGAGCTGGGCGGGTCAGGTGCACGTTGCCGTCCCAGGTGCCGACAACGTAGCCATGCAGCCGCGCCGCGGTGAGGTGGCTGACCACATACGGGGACGTGAGTCCGGCGACGACGGCCCGCACGGCGGCGATTTCGGCGTGCGCTTGGGCCGCCCAGGCGGGCCCGGCCGGCAGCGGCGCGACATAGGCGCCCCGGCGTACCCGGTCCAAGCGCCCGACCGGAGCCGACTGTGCGCAGCCGCCCACCCCACCTCCCGGGTCAGCACCACAGCCGGTATGCCGCTCGTCCCAGGAGTGCTCATCACCCGAGCCTGGGCGGCGAGCTTGCCTATGACAAGGTCGGCGGTCGCGGGGTGTGGATACCGGCATACCGGCCTCGCCCGGCTGGGGATGACGACGAACTCACGCTTTATCCACGAAGTCGCGCGCTATAACGCGTGAGTTCGTGGGTGGCGCCGCGACCTCGCGGGCTGCAGCCGAGCCTGATCAGGCGCCGAGGGTGCCGATGCGGGCCAGCAGGGCGGCCTCGGCGACGCAGACCTTCTCGAACTCGCCCAGGTGCAGGGATTCATTGGCGCCGTGGGCGCGGGTGTCGGGGTCTTCCACCCCGGTGATCAGCAGCGCGGCGTCGGGGAAGCGCTCGGCGAAGGCCGCGACGAACGGGATCGACCCACCCACGCCGATATCCACCGGCTCGCGTCCCCAGGCGTCGGCGAAGGCCGCGCGAGCCGCGTCATAGATGGGCCCGGTGGCGTCCGCGGCGAAACCGGCGCCCTGGTCGTCCAGGGTCACCTCGACCTGCGCCCCCCACGGGGCGTGCTCGCGCAGATGCTCGGCCAGGAGTTCGTATGCCGCCATCGGGTCTTGCGTGGGCGCCAGCCGCATGGACACCTTGGCTGAGGCCACGGGGACCAGCGTGTTGGACGCGGTCGCCACCGAGGGGGCGTCGACGCCGATCGTGGTGATCGACGGCTGGGTCCAGATCCGCTCCAGCAGCGGCCCGGAGCCGATGGTCTGCACGCCCTCGAGCAGGCCGGATTCGGCGCGCAGGCGCGCCTCGTCATATGGCAGCGCGGCGGCGGGCGCGGAATCCAGGCCGGTCACGGCCACCTCGCCCGAGTCGGTATGCAGCGTGGCCAGCAGCCGGATCAGCGCGGTGATGGCGTCGGGCACGGCGCCGCCGAACATCCCCGAATGGATTCCATGCGAAAGCGTGCGAACGGTGACCACGACCCGGATCAGGCCGCGCAGGGTGGTGGTCAGTGCCGGCTCCCCGATGGCCCAGTTCGTCGAATCGGCGAGCACGATGGCGTCGGCGGCGAGCTTGTCCCCGTGGGCGGCCAGGGTGGCCGGCAGCGAGTCGGAGCCGATCTCCTCCTCGCCCTCGACGAAGAGGACAACGGTCACCGGCAGGTCGTCGCCGTGCGCGCGCAGGGCCGCCACATGGGCCATGATCCCGGCCTTGTCATCGGCCGCGCCGCGACCATAGAGCCGGCCATCGCGCTCAGTGGGCTCGAATGGCGCGCTCTCCCAGTCGCTCTCCTGTCCCGGCGGCTGCACGTCGTGGTGGGCATAGAGGAGCACGGTCGGCGCCCCCGCCGGGCCCTCCTTGCGAGCGATAACCGCCGGGCAACCCCCTTCGCGCACGATGTGCGCCGTGCAGCCCTCGGCCTCCAGTAGCGCCCGGGTCGCCTCGGCGCTGCGCTCCACCGCATCCTGGTCGAAGGCATCCAAGGACACGCTCGGGATGCGGGTCAGCGCCTCGAGATCGGCCCGGATGCCGGGCATCAGATCGTGGACGCGAGAGCGCAGAGTGGGCAGGTCGGGCAGGTTCGCTGGCTGGCTCACGCGTCGACTCTAACCAGCGGCGGCGATTACAGTTGCCGCCGTGTTCGGACGCAAGGACAAGGTCGTCGACGACCCCGCCCCCCAGGTGACCACCCAGCCGCCACCCCGGCCGGGTGCCAAGAACCGACCCACTCCCAAGCGTCGGGAGCAGGAGGCGGCGCGCAAGCAGCCGCTCATCGTCACCGACCGCAAGGCGGCCCGCTTGGCCGAGCGCGCCAAGCGGATGGAGAGCGGGGCCAGGACCCGCGAAGCGATGGTCACCGGGGACGACCGCTACCTGCCCAACCGCGACAAGGGCCCGGTGCGCCGGTTTGTCCGCGACAGCGTCGACGCCCGGTGGAATCTGGCGGAGTTCCTGCTTCCGCTGATGGTGCTCACCCTGGCGCTGCAGTTCATCCGCGCCGAGTGGGCGACCATGGTCTTCCTGCTCGTGTATGCGCTGATCGTGATCGCGATCCTCGACGGTTTCCTCGCCTGGCGGCGGATCAAGTCGCGCCTGCGCGCGAAGTTTCCCGACGCCCCGACCCGGGGCCTCGGCGGGTATGCCGCGATGCGCATGATGCAGATGCGCCGCCTGCGTATGCCGCGACCCATGGTCGCGCGCGGCGAGCACCCCGCCTGAGCTCACCCCCGCCTGAGTTATCACCGGCCGGGACCGGGCGGACAGTCGCCCGGCCGCGGCCCGGCGTTCAGCCCTCGCGGACCTGAACCTCGACGAAGGGCGGCTTGACGACCCGCGCGGCAACGGCTCGCCCGCGCACGTCGATGGTGACCTCTGAGCCCACCTCGACCGAGCGCTCCAGCAGCGCCAAGGCGATGCCCTGCTTGCGGGTCGGCGAGAAGGTGCCCGAGGTGACCTCCCCGACCTCGGCGCCATCGGCGTCCTGCACGGCGCAGTGCGAGCGCGGAATGCCGCGACCGGTCACCTCCAGTCCGCGCAGCAACCGGGAGGTCTTCGCGGCCCGCTGCTCGGTCAGCGCCTCGCGCCCCCAGAACTGCGGCTTGTTCCAGCCCACCGCCCAGGCCGCGCCGGCCATCACCGGGGTGATCTGCGCCGACAACTCGAAGCCGTGCAGCGGATAGCCCATCTCGGTGCGCAGGGTGTCGCGGGCGCCGAGGCCACACGGCATACCGCCCTGGTCGGCGACGGCGGCGGCGAGGGCATCCCAGAGGGCCGGCGCATCGTCCCACTCGGGCACCAATTCGTAGCCGCGCTCGCCGGTATACCCGGTGCGGCAGACGATGACCGGACGGCCCTGCCAGGTCGCCTCGACGAAGGACATGTACTCATGCCCGGTGGGCAGGTCCAGCGCGGCGAGCACCTCGTCGCTGCGGGTGCCCTGGACGGCGATCACGCCATACCGCTCGTGCAGGTTCTCCACGTGGACGCCCTCGGGCGCGGACTGCGCCAGCAGTTCGACCACCCGGGCGGTGTTGGCGGCATTCGGGATGAGGAAGACGTCCTCGTCGCTGCGCAGATAGGCGATCAGGTCATCGACCACGCCACCCGATGAGTCGCAGCACAGCGTGTACTGCGCCTTGCCGGGCTCGATGCGGCCCAGGTCATTGGTCAGGCAGGAGTTCACATAGTCGGCCGCACCGGGGCCGCTGACCCGCGCCTTGCCCAGGTGGGAGACGTCGAACATGCCGACGCGTTCCCGCACCGCGGTGTGCTCGGCGATGACGCCGCCGCCGGGATATTCGATCGGCATCGTCCAGCCGCCGAAGTCGGCCATCTTGGCGCCGAGGGCGAGGTGACGCTCGTGCAGCGGGGAACGCAGCAGGTCAGCAGAGTCCATGACGAGACGCTACCGCGCAGCCGAAGTAGATTGCCGGGGTGACCCAACTGACCCTTTCGAGCCAGCCCGTCGCCACCCACAAGGTCGACGCCCTGGTGCTGCCCGTGGTGCCCGGCGACCCCGCAGCCACGCTCTCCGCCGCACTCACCCTGCCCCGGGAAACCGCCACCCACCTCGCCGGGCTGCTGTCCGCGCTGGGGGCGAGCGGCAAGGCCGACGAAGTCCACGTAGTGGCCATGGTCCCCGGGCTGGCCGCGACCAAGGTGGTGCTCGCCGGGATCGCCCCCAAGACCGGTAAGGACCAGAGCCCCACCGCCGATTCGGTGCGGATGGGCGTGGGCGCGGCCCTGCGCACGCTGGGCAAGGCCGAGAGCGTCGCGGTCGCCATGCCGGCGGAGTTCCTCGACGCGGCCGCCCAGGGCGCATTGTTGGGCAGCTACCGGTTCACCGTGCACAAGGGCGCCGGAACCGAGGACGCGAGCGCACAGCCCGCCAGTGGCCGTCGCGCCAAGCGCGCGACCACCTCGAGCCCGCTGACCCAGAACGCATCGGCCCAGAACGCGTTGGCCCAGACCTCGCAGACGTATGCCGAGTCGATCACCATGGTCGTCCCCGGCGCCAAGGCCAAGGACGCCAAGGCGACGCTGACGCGGGCGCAGGTCGTGGCGGGGGCAACGGCATACGCTCGGGACCTGGTGAACACTCCCCCGAACCTGCTCTTCCCGCAGTCCTTCGTGGAATCGGTGCAGGGGCGAGTCGCCGCCGGTCGAGGCGACATCGAGGTCGTCGTCCACGACGAGGCGAAGCTCGCCGAGCTCGGCTGTGGCGGCATTCTCGGGGTCGGTCAGGGCTCGTCGCGCCCGCCGCGCATCGTGGAGTTGCACTATCGCCCGCGCCGCGCCAAGAGCCGGATTGCCTTCGTGGGCAAGGGAATCACCTTCGACACCGGCGGCGTGTGCATCAAGCCCGCCGCCTCCATGCTCACCATGAAGTCGGATATGGCGGGTGCGGCGGCCGCGGCCGCCGCGGTGCTCGCCGCCGCCGAGCTCGAACTGCCGACCGCGGTCAGCGCCTACCTCTGCCTGGCCGAGAACATGCCCGGCGGCAACGCCCAGCGCCCCGGTGACATCGTCACCATGCGCAATGGCACCACCGTCGAGATCATCGACACCGACGCCGAGGGCCGCATGGTGCTGGCCGACGGTATGGTGTTGGCCGCCGAGTCCGGCGCCGACGCGATCGTCGACATCGCCACCCTCACCGGCGCGTGCATGGTCGCCCTGGGCACCCGGGTCGCCGGGCTGATGGGCAATGACGACGCCCTGCGTGAGCGCATCATCGGCGCCGCCCGCACCACCGGCGAGGCGCTCTGGCCGCTGCCGCTGCCGGAGGACCTGCGCGCCAAGCTCGACTCCGCGGTCGCCGACCTGCAACACAAGGGCGATCAGTATGGCGGCGCCCTCACCGCCGGGCTCTTCCTGCGCGAGTTCGCCCGCGACGGCGAGGGCAACCCGCTGCCCTGGGCCCACCTGGACATCGCCGGCCCCTCGTTCACCGATGCGCCCACCGGTCATCTGCTCAAGGGCGGCACGGGGTATGCCGTGCCCACCCTGATCGAACTCGCCAGTTCCTGGTCGCCGGCGTGAGCGAGGCCGGCGGCATGGGTGGTGAAAACGCGCGTTTGCCGGTTGACCAGCCGGGCGATCACGTCGATGTGCTGATCCTCGGTGGCGGCAGCGGCGGGTATGCCTGTGCGTTGCGCGCCGCGGAGTTGGGGTTGCGCGTTGCTCTGGTGGAGAAGGACAAGCTCGGCGGCACCTGCCTGCACCGCGGATGCATCCCGACCAAGGCGATGCTGCACGCGGCGGAGGTCGCCGACGCCGCCCGCCATGCCGCGGACTTCGGGGTCGACGTCGGCGGCGAGCCCACGGTGGACCTGACCCGGGTCGGTGCCTATCGCGACAAGGTCGTGCGACGCCTGTTCAGCGGCCTGCAGGGGCTGGTCTCCGGGCGCGGCATCGAACTGGTCGCGGGCGAAGGGCGGGTGGTGGACGCCCATACCGTGCAGGTCGGCGAGCGGCGCCTGTCCGGCACGTCCTTGGTGTTGGCGACCGGCTCGGTGGCTAAGACCATCCCCAGCATCCCGCTATCCGGCCGCGTGGTCACCAGCGACGGCGCCCTGGCCCTGACCGAGGTGCCGGGCCGGGTCGCCGTCCTCGGCGGCGGCGTCATCGGGGTCGAGTTCGCGTCGATCTTCCGCTCGTATGGCGCGGAGGTCACCGTGGTGGAGGCCCTGGACCGGTTGGTGCCCGGAGAGGACCCGACGGTCTCGGCCGGACTACTGCGCGCCTTCCGCAAGCGCGGGATCAGCGCGCGTACCGGCACGGCCGTCACCGCCGTGTCGGAGACGGATGACGAGGTCACTCTGGACCTGGATTCCGGGGATCGGCTGAGCGCGGACCTCGTGCTCGTCGCGGTGGGCCGCGGGCCCGCGCCGGTGCCCGGCATCGAAAATCTGCCGGTGGCGACCGAGCGCGGTCAGCTGCTCGTGGACGAGCGCGGGGCCACGTCCATACCGGGGGTGTATGCGGTGGGCGACCTCGTCCCCGGCCTGCAGTTGGCACACCGCGGCTTCGCCCAAGGGATTCTGGTGGCCGAGGTGATCGCGGGCTTGGACCCGGCGCCGATCGTGGAGAGCGGCATACCGCGGGTGACCTATTGCGAGCCGGAGATCGCCTCGGTCGGGCTGACCGAGGCCGCCGCGCGCGAGCAGTATGGCGATCACGTGCAGAACGTGGAATACAACCTCGCCGGCAATGGCAAGAGCCAGATTCTGCAGACCTCCGGCTTCGTGAAGCTGGTGCGGGTGACCGACGGCCCGGTCGTCGGCGTGCACATGCTCGGTTCGCGGGTGGGTGAACTCATCGGCGAGGCCCAGTTGATCGTGGGCTGGGAGGCGCATCCCGAGGATGTCGCGCCGCTGCTGCATGCCCACCCGACGCAGAATGAAGCGCTCGGCGAGGCTCATCTCGCATTGGCCGGCAAGCCATTGCACACACACAGTTAAGTTCCATCAGTACCTTCGGCAGGGTAAGCGTGAGAGTGTGGTCACACACACTCGTAAGGCCACCCGCAGCGACCCTTTGAGGAGATCGAGCTAGATGTCAGAACGCGTGACCATGCCGGCGTTGGGCGAGTCCGTCACCGAGGGCACGGTGACCCGATGGCTCAAATCGGTCGGCGATGAGGTGGCCGTCGACGAGCCACTGCTGGAGGTATCCACGGACAAGGTGGACACCGAGATCCCCTCCCCCGTCTCCGGCACCCTCTTGGAGATCCTGGCGAACGAGGACGACACCGTGCCGGTGGGCTCCGACCTCGCCGTGATCGGGGACGCGTCCGAGGGCTCGGGCGACTCCGGTGCGGGCGCGGCTCAGCCGGCCGCGGACGAAGGCAACGCTGGGCAGAGCAACGATTCGGGCAGCACCGGCGAGGGCGACTCCTCGGCCGCGGGTGCCGCCGCCGCGGGCGCTCCTTCTGGCGAGACCTCCGACAACGCTGGGCCCGAGGTGGCCCAGGACTCCGGATCTCAGGATTCGGCTCAGCAGGACTTGGCTCAGCAGGACTCTGGGCAGCAGGCGCAGGGGGCTTCGCAGGCTTCCGCCCAGGGTGACTCCGGCAGTGACAGCGTCCAGGGCGGCACCACGGTCACCATGCCGGCGCTCGGCGAGTCCGTCACCGAGGGCACCGTTACTCGTTGGCTGAAGTCCGAGGGTGACCAGGTCGAGTTGGACGAGCCGCTGCTCGAGGTGTCCACCGACAAGGTCGACACCGAGATCCCCTCCCCGGCGGCCGGCCCGCTGACCAAGATCCTGGTCAGCGAGGACGAGACCGTTGCCGTGGGCGCCGACCTCGCGATCATCGGCGGCTCGGCCGGCGGTGGCCAGCAGGGCGGACAGGAGTCGACCCCGGACCAGGCCTCCCCCCAGGAGCAGGCCGCCACCGAGGAAGCGGCGGAAGAGGCGAAGCCCTCCACCGACTCCGAGGAGCCCAAAGGTGGCGAAGAGGGCACCAGCATGGACCGCCAGAGGCCCTCGGAGGAGCAGCTCGAGCCCTCCGGTGGCGAGTCCGGCCAGGCCTCTTCGGGTGGACAGGCGTCCTCGGACGCTCAGCCTGGCCCCACCCAGCGGGTTACCCCGGGCACCGACTCCGCGGACGCCCAGTCCGCCGGCGGCGAGGCCGGTGAGAAGGCTTCCGGTGCGGGCGACTCCGGCGACGCGTCGGCCTATGTGACCCCGCTGGTGCGCAAGCTCGCGACCGAGAACGACATCGACCTGTCTACGGTCCAGGGCACCGGTATCGGCGGCCGGATCCGTAAGCAGGATGTCCTCGACGCGGTTGAGGCCGCCAAGCAGGCGAAGAGCGCGCAGGCCAGCCAGCCGCAGGCGAGCGAGCCCACCCAGGCCGCGGCGGGCGCGACCTCTGGTGCCAGCGCGCAGGCGGCGCCGGCCGGCCCGAGCAAGCGGGGCACCCGGGAGAAGATGACCCGACTGCGCAAGATCATCGCGCAGCGGATGGTCGAGTCGCTGCAGGTGTCCGCCCAGCTGACCACGGTCATCGAGGTCGACATGACCAAGGTGGCCCGGGTCCGCGACCAGGCCAAGTCCGAGTTCGAGAAGCGCGAGGGGACCAAGCTGTCCTACCTGCCCTTCATCGCCCTGGCAACCGTCGAGGCCCTCAAGGCGCACCCGAACATCAACGCCAGCGTCGAGGGCGAGGAGATCGTCTACCACGGCACCGAGAACCTGGCGATCGCGGTCGACACGCCCAAGGGCCTCATCGTTCCGGTGCTCAAGAATGCCGGTGACCTCAACATTGCCGGTTTGGCTCGGGGCATCGCCGATGTCGCCGCGCGCACTCGCGACAACAAGATCACCCCGGACGACCTGGCCGGTGGCACCTTCACCATCACCAACACCGGCAGCCGGGGAGCGCTCTTCGACACCCCGATCCTCAACCAGCCGCAGGTGGCGATGCTCGGGACCGGTGCCATCGTGCGCCGGCCGGTGGTCATCGAGGCCGATGGTGCGGAGACCATCGCGATCCGTTCGATGATGTACCTCGCCCTGTCCTACGACCACCGCGTGGTCGACGGGGCGGACGCGGCCCGCTTCCTGGCCACGGTCAAGGAGCGCCTGGAAGAGGGCGGGTTCGAGTCCTCGCTCGGCCTGTGACCGACACCGCAATGAGAAACCCGCTCACCGTCGCCATTGGCGGCGGGAGCGGGTTTCTCGGCTCTGCCCTCGCGGCGGCGCTGCGGAGTCGGGGAGATCGGGTCCGCACCCTGGTCCGGCGCCCACCGCGCGATCCGGCGGAGATCACTTGGCTGCCGAATTCCGGACGATTGGATCCGGCGCGGCTCGCTGGCGTGGATGTCGTGGTCAACCTGGCCGGCGCCGGGGTCGGTGACCGGCGTTGGGGCCCGGAGCACAAGGCGGCGATCCTGCAGTCCCGGGTGGACTCCACGCATACCGTAGTCGGCGCCCTCCTGGCCATGGACCGCCCGGCCCGGCTGGTCAATGCCTCCGCGGTGGGCTTCTATGGCAACCGGGGCGAGGAACAGCTCACGGAGGCCAGCGCGCCCGGCACGGGTTTCCTGCCCGAGGTGGTCCAGGCCTGGGAAGAGGCGACGGTAGCGGCGGTTCAGGCCGGCATACCCGTGAGCCTGGCCCGTACCGGCCTGGTGATGGGCTCCTCCGGCGGCGCCTTCCCGCAGTTGGCTCGGCTGAGCCGGCTGGGCATCTTCGGGCCCCTGGGATCCGGGCGTCAATGGTGGCCCGTCATCTCGCTGCGCGACGAGATCGCGGCATACCTGCACCTAATCGACCATCCGGAGATCACCGGCCCGGTCAACTTGGTCGGCGCCGAGCCGGTGCCCCAGCACGAGTTCGCCGCGGCCTTGGGGGCGGCGCTGCACCGCCCGGCGCTCGTGCCCGCGCCGGCGCCTGCGCTGGGCTTGGTGGTGGGGGAATTCTCGGGCGAGATTTTGGCCAGCCAACGGGTGCTGCCCGAGCGCTTGCTGGCCACCGGATTCACCCACCAGGACCCGGACGTGGCCGCAGTCGTGGCCGCCGCGCTGGGTCGTGGCTGATCAGGCTCGGTCTGCGGCACGAGGCCTCGGGTACTACTCTCCTATTACGTCCGGTCATTCCCTCATCTGCCTCGGAGGCAAATCAGTGACCAGCGTGTGCTCATCCAAACGACGGCTCGGAACGCTTGCGGCAGGCGTGGCTGCGCTTGCCGGAATCCTCGGCGCCGGCAGCGCCAGCGCGGCTGGCGAGCCCACCGCTCCCGTCTGGGAGGGGCCCGCGTATGACGCCGCCGGCGGGAGCGTGCAGATCACCTCGCCGGTGAGCGAGACCACCGCCGCGGATGGCCGGGTCACGGTCACCGGCACGTATGCCGCGGACGAACGGGTCAACGCCGTCACCCTGGTGGCCTGTCGTCCGGTCTCGGAGACCCGATGCGGGCTCTACCTCGTCGGCCCCACGAATGGCGCGTTCGCCGAGCCCTGGCGCGGGTCGCTCGCTCGGATCAAGCCCTCGTCCGCAGATGGCCGCACCGGGACCTTCTCCCTGGTTCTGAGCGGGCTGCCGACCACCCACCTGCGTCTGGCCGCCTTCGCCAGCACCACCAAGTCCCCGGTGGGCACCCCCAGCCTGGTCGATTTCTCGGTGCAGGCGCCGGCAGACCCGTCATACATCAGCGTGCTCTTCGGTCGCGCCAACTGGGTGGCGACCGGCGGTGAGGGCTGCCTGAACCGTCCGTCGACCGCGCGGACCCTGGAGCAGAACGCCATCGACCTGTCCCTACGGGGTCTGCCTGCCGTGGCCCAGGTGGTGACCGACCGGGTGCGCGAGAGCGAGCGCGCCTGCGTGGAGAACTATGCGCTGGAGACCAGCTGGTCCGATCTGGCCCGGCTGCGGATGATCTACGGGTGGACCGCGACCTCCCAGTCCCGCACCTACCCGAACCTGACCACTCTGAGTGAGGCCGCGGTCGTCGCCGAAAGCGCCGGCAGCCTGCCGATCTTCAAGGCGCACGGCTTCGACCGGGCGTGGGGCAATTTCGCCTACCCCAACAACAAGCAGAATCCGACCGTGCAGGCGATCGTCATGCGCTACTTCGGTTTTGGACGCATCTATGGCGACAACCTCAACACCCGGGCCAGCACAACCACATACCCGTACCCGATGGTGACCATGTCGGTGAACGGTGGGCGATGCAACAACTCCGCGCTGTCCTGCTACACGATGCCGGTGGCCAACGACCGCCGGACCACCTCCCCCTCGGCCATCGGCCGGATGCTCAAGCCGGGGCCGGGCAAGTGGGGCGTGGTGCAGTTCTATCGGATCGTGGACGGCACCTGGGGGCAGCAAGGCCAGCCGCTGGCCTGGGACTGTTCCTCGGCCGACTGGCGGGACCGCTGGACCTCGCAGCCGGAGCTCTACTGCCGCAATAGCTTCACCGAAGCTCTCGACCTGCGCAACAAGAGCGCGACCGCCGTCGACCCGGCGACCGTGGCGCTGACCTGGGGCCGGCTGCCCTGGACGAGCTGACTCGCGACTGGCTGTCTTCAGGTCGTCCAACTCAGCAGCGGCTGGCTCAGCCGACGTCACGGACCTGCCACCTGCTGCCGGACCACGCCAGGTGCAGCCGCAATGCACTCCCTCGTTGCGCCGGCACTCGGGTGGTATGGCCGTCGGGTCCGGTCACCGTAAAGGCGGAGGTGTCGACCACGGCGTCGAGGACCACCCGGTCGGCGCTTGCTCCGGCGGCCCGGCCCCGGGCGCTGCGCACGGTGAACTCCAGGCCCACATAGCGCACCCGGTCCGCGCGGGCGCGGGCGAGCGCGGCCGAATCCGCCCGGAGCGCGGCCGATCGCGGAGCGTCCAGCACCGTCAGCACCTCGGTATCCAGGTCGAGCCACGCCCGGGTTCGTAGTCGAGACAGCTCGCTGGCCACCGCGCGGGGGTCGGTAAGTGGGCCCGTGGGATCGGCGATCGGCCGGTGGCCGGGGATCGCCGGGGCGGCCGAGCTCGCCTCGGGTGCGGGTGCGCTCGGGTCGGTTGGCGCGCTGGGGTCCGCCGACGCGCTGGGTCAGCGGGCATTGGCTCGGGCTCCGGCTGCGAACCGGGGGCCCGCGACGCGGGGGCAGAATTCGCCGCGGGAGCGGCCGCCGGCGCCACCGGCCCGGCGGTTGCCGGATCCGCCGAACGCAGGAGCGGAGCCACGATGACGAATCCGAACAGCGCGGCCAGCAGCAGCACCGGCACATAGCGCACCGGGCGGGCCGAGAGCCATCCCCAGCCGTCGGCCGCCCGCTGCGCGAGCGTCCTCGAACCACCGCGGGGACGCCGCCCACCGGCCACGCGTTCGGCGCGATGTCGGCGCCCGCTCGCTTGGCTGCCCCCTCCCCGGGCGGGGCCCCTGGCCATTCTGCGGACCGTCCCGCCAGCCGCTCCCCGCCCTGCGTCTGCACGTCGACCAGCGTCC
>CAKZIH010000307.1 GCA_936931335.1 uncultured Nostocoides sp.
AGGTGCGGGCACGGATGGAGAAGGCCCGCGAACGACGCCTCCAGCCCGGCTACATCGCTGCCTTCTTCCTCCCCGCGCTCACACGGCTCGGCGGGCGCATCCGCAAGCGAGAGAACGGACGCTACGAGATCACCCGCGTCCCGGCCCGCGTCATCGACACCGCGCGTCGCCTCAATCGGTGGGCACCCGTCGCTGAGCAGTACGAGCGCATCACTTTCGAACTCTCACGCATGCACCCCGACGGGCTCGCCGACGCCGCCCTCATCGCACCGGGCCACCCGCTGCTGCACGCCGTGATCGAGGCAACCATCGACGACCTCGGCCCCACCCTCAAGCAAGGCACGGTGCTGGTCGACCGGCGCACCAAGCAGACCGACGCGCCGATGCTGATGTTCAGCGTCGAGCAGCGCATCGAGAATACGGCTGCCGATGCCGACACGGTTTCTCATCACTTCGACTACCCGCTCCTCGAACAAGACGGCACCGTCACAGTTTCCGCTGCACCCCCGTACCTCGACTATGACCGACCGGACTCGACTGAGACCGAAGCCGTGGCTGAGATCGCGGGCGGCGACTGGGCGCGGCAGAACCACGAGAAGCTCGTGCGTGCCTGGGCCTACCGCGAGGGGCTCCAGCCCCGGATGGACGAGATCAAGACCCGCCTCGACATCGAGACCGCGCGGACCCGAGCGCAGGTGAAGGATCGCCTGCTGGCCGAGATCAACCACTGGGATCGAGAGCACAACCGCCTCGAAGCCCTCGAACGAGGAGGCACCGTCGGCCGGCTCCGCGCCGAGACCGCGCTCGTACGTGCCCGGCAGCTCGATGAACGCCTGAGCCACCGGCTCGAACAGCTCGACGAGGCCACCAACCTTGTCGCTGTACCCGCCGTCATCCGCGGCGCCGCGCTCGTCATTCCGAACGCTCTCCTCGTGACCGATGCCGAGCCTGAAGCGCAGACCTTCGCACGCCAGACCGAAGAAGTCGAGCGTCGGGCAGTCGGTGCGGTGCTCGCCGCCGAGCGAGCACTCGGACGCGAACCTGTCGAGATGCCGCGCAATAACCCCGGCTACGACATCCAGTCCACCGACCAGAGCGGCTTCGTCCACTACATCGAGGTCAAGGGCCGCATCGAGGGCTCCGACACCTTCACCATCACCACCAACGAGATCACGTTCGCCCAGACCCAAGGCGACCGGCACCGGCTTGCACTGGTCGAGGTCTCGACCAACGGTGCCGCCAACGACCAATTGCGCTACGTGAGCGACGCCTTCACCCACCTTGAGCCATCCGCGACCACCCGTTCCTACAACGAGGTCTGGCGCGACTACTGGGAGCGCGGAGGACCACCGCGATGACCCACCCCACCGACAACAACCAGCCCAATGCCAGCGAGAGAAGCCCCGTGACCACCGCACCCAAGAAGAAGCTCATCGAAGTCTCGCTACCGTTGGAGATCATCAATCGAGAGACGGAGCGCGAAGGCAAGATCCGCCAATCGAAGCCTGCTTCCTTCCACCACTGGTGGGCCAGGCGACCGCATGTAAACACCCGCGCGGTGTTGTTCGCTCAGCTGGTAGATGATCCCTCGTCACATCCCGACAAGTTCCCAACGCTTGAAGCTCAAGCGGCTGAAAGGCAGCGACTTCACGGCATTCTGGAGAAGCTGTCTGTATGGGAGAACTCAAGCGACCCGGAACTCATCTCAGACGCGCGCAGAGAGATTCGAGCGAGCAATGGAGGCAGCCTGCCGGCAGTCCTCGACCCATTCGCTGGAGGTGGCACCATCCCACTGGAGGCGCAACGTCTAGGGCTCGAAGCCCACGCCTCTGATCTCAATCCGGTTGCAGTGATGATCAACCGTGCGCTGGTCGACGCACCCGCGAGGTTCCGTCGTCGATCTCCCGTCCATCCAGACGCAAGCGGTCAGCTCACCTCGTGGGATCGAGCCCAGGGGCTCGCTGAGGACATTGCACGATATGGCGAGTGGCTGCGCGACGAGGGTGAACGAAGGCTTGCCCCGCTATACCCGAAGGTGACGGCACAAGACGGGACTGAACACACGGTAGTCGCGTGGATTTGGGCGCGGACTGTGAGGAGCCCGAACCCTGCGAACCCCATCGAAACGCCACTCGTCAGTTCCTGGGACCTATGCAAGAAGCGCGGCAAAGAGGTCCATGTTGTGCCCCGGGTCGATGACGGACGCGTGTCCTACGAGATGGCGAGAGGAAAGTCGGCGGACACAAGCGGCACGGTAGGTCGGCGCGGCGGGGCTTCTGTCGCGGACCGTACCCCCTTCTCCTTGACCTATGTCCGGGAGGAGGGCCGAGCGGGCCGAATCGGACGCCACCTACTCGCAGTTGTGGCCGAGGGGGCGCGTGGCCGCCTCTACTTAGAAGCATCACCGGAGCAGGTAGCAGCTGCGGAGGTTGAGGTTCCGGAAGGCGTGCTCGACTCAGAAATAGGCATCTACCCGCGGGACATCAAGACCCAGACTTACGGCATGTACAAGTGGTCCGACATCTACACCCCGCGCCAGTTGGCCATGCTCTCCACCTTGACAAACCTCATCAAGGATGTTCGTGCAATGGTCCTCGCGGACGCACAATCCGCAGGATGGGAAGTCGGGGAGTCATTCGAATCAGGCGGTGCGGACGCGGCAGCCTACGCTGATGTCGTGGCGATGTACCTTGCCTTTGCGCTCGACAAGTTGGCCGACCTGAATAACTCGCTGTGCCGATGGGAACCCAAAGCGGAGTGCCCGAGAAACCTGTTCAACCGACAAGCGATTCCGATGGTGTGGGACTACGCGGAAGCCAATCCGTTCTCGACTTCATCTGGTTCGCTCGCAGTAATACTTCGCGGATTCCGCAACGCTTTCGCCGGCTACGCCTTCTCATTAGCCGACACCCCCGCTGGCGATGTCCGCCAGGCTGATGCCGCGACGCGTGACTACGCGGGGCTTGCGGTGTCCACCGATCCGCCCTACTACGACAACATAGGCTACTCAGACTTGTCGGACTTCTTCTATGTGTGGATACGCCGGTCGATAGGTGCGTTCTTTCCACAGACTCTAGGCACGCTCCTGACCCCAAAGAGTGAGGAATTGGTCGCCAATCCCTACCGTCACGGTAGCGCCGATAGTGCAGCGCAGTTCTTTGTTGACGGCTTCAACAATGTGTTCCGCCGTATTCGTCGCACGGCAGACGTGAGTCTGCCGCTCACTGTCTACTATGCCTACAAACAGCAGGACGTGGATACGGACGGACAGTCCTCAACGGGCTGGCACACCTTGCTGGATGGCTTGATTGATGCAGGATGGGAGATCACCGCCACCTGGCCAATGCGCACGGAAGGTGGGGGTCGAATGATGTCCCACGGGCTGAACGTGCTGGCGTCCTCCATCGTGCTTGCCTGTCGCCCGCGGCCGGACGACGCACCCGACACGACGCGCCGCGCATTCGTGGCTGCGCTGAAGGCGGAGCTACCGGAATCCCTACGAACTCTGATTCAGGGTTCCATCGCGCCGGTCGACCTCGCGCAGGCAGCGATCGGTCCTGGCATCTCCGTGTTCTCGCGTTACTCGCGCGTTCGGGAGGCCGACGGTTCAGACATGAGCGTGAGAGACGCGCTTCTCTTGATAAACTCGACGTTGGACGAAGTCATTGGTGAGCAGGAGTCTGACTTCGACCCTGACACCCGGTTCGCTGTGAAGTGGTATCGCCAGTACGGGTGGAATCAGGAGAACTCAGGGATCGCTGACCAACTTGCGCGATCCTCCGACACCTCAATCCCTGCACTGGAGCGAGGCGGCATCTTCGAGGCGAAGGGCGGTAAGGCACGACTGCTCGCACCGGGTCAACTCGAAGGAGCCTGGGACGCAGCAGCCGACGAGCGGGTCAGCGTCTGGGAGGCGACAGTCCGCCTGGCCGCTGTGATGGCCAATGACGGGACCGACAAGGTGGCGGAGTTGCTGCCGTCGGTGCAGACGCGCGTGAACCTGGATGCGGTGAAGGAGCTGGGTTTCCTGTTGTTCCATGAGGCCGAGAAGAAGAAGGGCACGAAGGACGCGATCCTCTTCAACGGCCTGGTGAGCGCATGGGGCGACGTGACCGAGCAGGCGCGCAAGTACGTCTCGATGCCGCGTTCTTCACAGCAGGCGTTCGACTTCGACGAGGACGAGGATTAGCTCATGCCTGGCAGTCGAGATCGAGCTCAGAGCGGTGACGCAGCGGTGCACCGCTCTGGCGCTGACCTGACTCCGTTCCGTGCTTTCGCGGAGTCGGTCAGCGCCGAGGGCGGCGAACTCGTAGAGCAGGTGTCGGCTCTGATCGACCAGGCGCAGGCGTTC
>CAKZIH010000308.1 GCA_936931335.1 uncultured Nostocoides sp.
GGTCCCCCCGCCGGCGGCGCGGCGCCTGCTCGCCGGCCCGGCACCCGCCGCGGCCGCCATCCTCGCTGGCGTGGAACTGGCGTCTATGGTGATCGTCACCTTCGCCTTTGAGTCGGGAAGCGTTGCCGCACTGGAGGGTTCGGGCTTCTTGGTGCCTCCGGTGGAGCGACGGGGGATCAAGGCGAGCACCTATTCGTCACGCAAATGGGGATGGCTCGCGCAGGTCGCGCCCGAACTCACCTTCGTCCGTGCCTCCTTGGGTCGGTATGGCGAGGAAGCCGCCCTGCAACGCCCCGACGCGGACCTGAGCGCGCTCGCGCACCGGGAACTCGCGCAGATCATCGGCATCGCGCTGCCGCCGCCGGTGGGGGTCCATGTGCAGCGCTGGGGCGGCGCGCTGCCGCAGTATGCCGTGGGCCACCTGGACCGGATCGCCTTGCTGCACAAGCACATCGACGAGGTGCGAGGGCTGGAGGTGGCGGGGGCGGCATACCAGGGGGTCGGCATACCGGCGGTGATTGCCAGCGGCCGCCGGGCCGCCCGCCTGCTCGCCGCGGATCTCGGCTTGCGAGACTAGGGATATGACCACCCGGCCCATCCCGCACAAGCCCACCCCCGCGCGGATGCGGGAGATCAACGAGACGATCCGCTACGCGATGTGGTCCGTCTTCGCCCTGGAAACCCGGCTCGGCGACGCCGACCGCGCGGCGCTCGCCGCCGAGATCGAGGAGCTCTTCGCCGATCTGGGCGCTCAGGATGTCGTGGTCCGCGGCCTGTATGACGTGGCCGGCCTGCGCGCCGACGCCGACCTCATGGTGTGGTGGCACGCCGCCAGCCCCGACGCGCTGCAGGCGGCATACCACCGGCTGCTGAAGACCGGGCTCGGCGCGCACCTTAAGCCGGTCTGGTCTCAGCTGGCGCTGCACCGCCCGGCCGAGTTCAACAAGAGCCACATCCCCGCGTTCCTGGCGGATGAAGAGGTGCGCGACTACATCTGCGTCTACCCCTTTGTGCGCTCCTATGAGTGGTACCTGCTGGAGGAGGGCGAGCGGCGGGACATGCTGCGCGAGCACGGCCAACTCGCCCGCGACTACCCCGACGTGCGCGCCAACACCATCGCGTCCTTCGCGCTCGGTGACTACGAGTGGATCCTGGCCTTCGAGGCGGATGAGCTGCACCGGATCGTGGACCTGATGCGCGAACTACGCGCCTCCCGCGCCCGCCGCCACGTCCGCGAGGAGACCCCCTTCTACACCGGCCCCCGCGTCACCCCCGCCGCCGCCCTCGCCGCCCTGCGCTGACGGGCGGCACTCTGGTCACCGGAGGGAAACCGGTGGCAGGGGAGGCGCGGCCTACTGGGCGGGGCGCAGGGTCAGGGAGATCGAGTTGATGCAGTAGCGCTGGTCGGTGGGGGTGTCGTAGCCCTCGCCCTCGAAGACGTGGCCCAGGTGGCTGCCGCAGTTGGCGCAGCGGACCTCCACGCGGGGGCGGCCGGGGAGGCTGCGGTCCTCGATGTACTCCACCGAATCCCCCGCCAGCGGGGTGTAGAACGACGGCCAGCCGCAGTGGCTCTCGAACTTGGTGTCCGAGGTGAACAGCTCGGCGCCGCAGGCGCGGCACGCATAGACGCCCTCGGTCTTGGTGTCGGTGTACTCGCCGACGAAGGGGCGCTCGGTGCCCGCCTGCCGCAGCACCTGGTACTCGGCCGGGCTCAGGCTGGCGCGCCATTCCTCGTCGGACTTGGTCACCGGGTAGTTGCGCTCGCTCATGCGTGGTCCTTCGTATGTCGGGTGCTCGGCCCTGGCGGCAACGCCACCTGCGGTCGGCCTGTTCCCGCCATGACACCATGAGGCGGTGTCCAAGACGCTGGTGACCAAGCGAGCGGCCGTGGGTGCGGCCAGATCGGAAGAGCACACGTCTGAACTCCAGG
>CAKZIH010000309.1 GCA_936931335.1 uncultured Nostocoides sp.
TACCGGGAGCACCGCCGCCGGCCCACCCGGTCCGCCGCGGCGGCCCCGCCGCACCTCTCCCGGGGCCAACCCACGGCCCCGCGCCCGCGGCCTTTTCGTCGGAATCCTGTTGGTGCTCAGCCTCTTTGGCGCCCAACTGGTACGTGTCCAGGGTCTGGATGCCCGTGGGTCCGCCGCCCTGGGCCAGCAGGTCCGGATGGTCACCGAGACGGTTCCGGCCCTGCGCGGCACCATCTACGACTCGACCGGCACGATCCTGGCCTCCTCCATCGAGAAGCGGACGATCATCGCCGACCAGACGGCGGTTCCGGCATACAAGAAGGAAATCGACAAGAAGCTGGTGACGGTGGGCGTCGCCGGCGCGGTCGACGATCTGGCTCCGCTGCTCGGGATGGACACCGCCAAGCTGTCCGATCTGCTCACCGGTGCCCGCCGGTATGTCGTGGTGGCCAAGAATGTCTCGCCGCTCACCTGGCATACCATCCGCAAGCTTGGCATCCCGGGCGTCTACAGCGCGCGGACCTCGCAGCGCACCTACCCGCAGTCGACGACCTCGGCCAGCCTGGTCGGCTTCACCTATGCCGACGCCGATCAGGACAAGGGCGGCGGCGGGGTGGAAGTCGATCTCGATGACATCCTGCGCGGTACCCCCGGCGCGCTCTCCTATGAAGTGGGTCAGGACATGGTGCGCCTGCCGCAGGGCCGCACCAAGGAGGAGCCGGCCAAGGCCGGCCGCGATGTCGCGCTGACGATCCGCAACGATCTGCAGTGGTATGCCCAGAATGTGTTGGCGCAGAAGGTCCGTGAGGTCAAGGCCGAGTCGGGCACGGTTGTGGTGCAGAACGTCAAGACCGGGGAGTTGCTGGCGGTCGCGTCCTATCCGACCTTCAACCCGAACAAGATCACCGACACCAGCTCGCTCAACAATTACGCCTTCGTCGACGTCTTCGAGCCCGGATCCACGGCCAAGGTGGTGACCGCGGCGGCTGCGCTCCAGGAAGGCAAGGCCACCCCGACCACGCCGATGATCGTTCCCTACAGCCTGAAGCGGGTGGACCGGACCTTCTCCGACAGCCACAGCCACGACACCGAATACCTCACCCTGGCCGGGGCGCTGGCCCAGTCCAGCAACACCGGCGCGATCATGCTCGGCGAGACCATGCCGGCCGCGACGATGGAGGGCTACTTCCGCAAGTTCGGCTTCGGCTCCAAGACCGCGATCGACTTCCCGGGTGAGAGCCCGGGGCTGCTCAAGCCGGCGGCGCAGTGGGACGGCGCGCAGCGGTACACGGTGCTCTTCGGGCAGGGTCTGTCGATCACCGCGATCCAGGCTGCCGGGGTCTTCCAGGCCATCGCCAATGGCGGGGTGCGGGTCGCGCCCAAGCTCATCAAGGCGGTCGCCGACGAGGACGGCACGATGGTCCCCACCGCGCCCAGCGAGCAGGTCCAGGTGGTCAGCGAGCAGACGGCGCGTCAGGTCAGCGAGATGCTCGAAGGCGTGGTCGGCCCCGATGGCACCGCGCCCGCGGCGCAGATCGAGGGCTACCGGGTGGCCGGCAAGACCGGTACCGCCAACCGCTATGACGCCAAGGTAGGCGGCTACTCCGGCTACACCGCAAGCTTCATCGGTTACGCCCCCGCCGCCGACCCGCAGCTCGTGGTCTCGGTCGTGGTGCAGAAGCCGCGCACCACCTATTACGGCGGCACCGTGGCGGCTCCGGTCTTCCACGACGTGATGACCTACGCCCTCCAGTCGCTGGACATCCCGCCGACCCCCGGTGACACCGCAACCCCGGGACTCAAGCTCGAGGTCGATCCCAAGACCGCCGAGGCGGACCCGTTCCTCGACGGCGGCCCGCCGCCCGCGCAGCAATCGCAGCAGGCGCAGCAGGCGCGCGCCGCTGGCGGCGACGGCGGAGAGGAAGTGGCGG
>CAKZIH010000310.1 GCA_936931335.1 uncultured Nostocoides sp.
CAACCTTGGTCTGCTTGGCTTTGGCCCGGCCGCGCCCCATGGCGTGACCCCCTCGTGCTCAGCGGGACGGCATCGCTCCGGCCGAGCGATCTCGGCCATCCCGCAGCGGTCCCGGAATGTGTGCTTTCGTGGGTCCAACGCTACATGGTCACGGGAAGATTCCGCGCGCCCTACCGATGAATTGGACGCTGCGGCGCGCGCGAGTGGTCATTGAGCGGCGTTGAGCCCGCCGTTGTCGGTCGGATCCACGCGGATGGACCGGTTCCTCCCTGGTCCTTGAGCCCGTATGCCGTCCGCTCGCCCCCGCGCGCCGCTAGCGTTCGCTCATGCTCACTGCCTGCCTGAACGGGGCCCGCGGGCCGCAGGAGCATCCGCGGCTACCGGTCACCCCGGCCGAGATGGCGGCGGATGCCGCGGCCGCCCTCGCCGCGGGCGCCGATGACGTCCATGTCCACATCAAGACCGCCGATGGCCGCGACACGCTGGCCGGCCGGCCACTCGCTGAGGTGCTGGGTGCCATCCGGTCGGTGGCATCTGGCCTGCCGGTGGGGGTCACCACCGGCGCTTGGGCGATGCCGGATCCGCAGGCGCGGGTGGCCAATATCGAGACCTGGCAGGTCCTCCCGGACGCGGTGAGCGTGAACTGGCACGAGGACGGGGCAGAGGCCGTGGCCCGCGCGGCGCTCGAGAGGGGGATCGCGGTCGAGGCGGGCCTGTGGATCCCGGCGAATGTCGATTCCTGGCTGCGCTCGGGTCTGCGCGGCGAATGCACGCGCATACTCGTGGAGTTGCCCGATCGCACCGACCACGAACTCACCGCTCGACTCGCGGAGTTCATGCTCGCGCAACTCGCCCCCGTCGCACTCCCGGTGCAATTGCACGGTGAAGGGGCCAGTGCCTGGCCGGCGCTGCGCCTCGCGCGGAGGCGAGGACTCGACATACGGGCTGGGCTGGAGGACATGCTCACGCTGCCCGATGGCACCCTCGCCCCCGACAACGCGGCGCTCATCACCGCGGCTGCGGCCACCGATTCCTGACCCGGGGAACCGATCGCCGACCTCAACTGCTCTTGATGGGTGCCAGTGCGCAGCGCGAGGGAGGTGGGTGGCGTGACCGATCCGGACTTTGAGGACTTCCTCCAGGCCCGGTATGCGGCGATGGTCCGCACTGCGGTCCTGCTCACCGGTAGCCGGACGGCCGGTGAGGACTTACTCCACGAGGCGTTGATCCGCACTCTCGCCACCTGGGGCCGGGTACGTGAGCGCGGCGCGGCCGAGGCGTATGTGCGCACCACCATGGTGCGGCTACTGATCCGCGACCGGAAACGCGGGTGGTCGGGGGAGATCCCCCACGACCGGTTGCCGGAGCACGCGACCGGCGAGGACCCGGCCACCGCGGTCACGGTCCGAGCGGCCCTGCGCCAGTTGCCCGCCGAACAGCGCGCCGCAATCGTCTTGCGCTATTACGCGGATCAGAGCGAGACCCAAATCGCCGAGGCGCTGAATTGCGCCCCCGGCACCGTCAAATCTCGCATCTCCCGCGGCCTGCAGACGCTGCGCGAGAGTGGCCTGCTCACTGATGAGCCGCTGCCGTCCTCGATCGGAGGGGCCACGTGAACCAGATCCATGACCTGCTCGACCAGGCCGTCGGCGACCTGGACGATCCGATCCCGCCCGGCCCGAGCCTGTATGCCGCGGCGGCCAGCCGGCGCCGCCGGACCCGCGCCACCCGGATCGCCGGGGCCATCGGGGCGCTGGCGCTCGTCGCGGGTGGCAGTTTCCTGGCCGTGACCGCAGGGCCTTCCTCGGTGGAGCAGCCGGCCGCGACGACCTACGCCTCGGTCGATCAGGCGCCGCCGTGCGTGCGCGAGCAGCTGCGGACCGTAAATACCAGCGTCCAACGCTCCCACATGGCCGCCGCCATCATTGACGTCCCCGGCACCGAACAGGTTCTCCTGCGGGAGGGGATGTCCCAAGGCTTTGGATGGCGGGGTGTGCAACGCATCGAAGTGCTGCAGGCCCAGCCCGACACCCCACTCCCAGCCGAGTTCGCGCTCTGGTCTGGCATCAAGCCCGAGTTCGATTTCCCTGGCCCGGGGCGCTATCTGGCGGCGCTCTTCAACTTTGAAACGCCGCTAGGTCCCGACGGGATTCGCGGTGAAAACGTATGGGACTACGTCTACCCGTTCTTCGGCGTGGACGGCGAGCATTTGGTCGTCACCTGCGCGGACCACACCGCCGCGCGAATTCCCCTCTCGGACACCGAGAAGTGGTTGGGGAAGGAGGCCCCGGTGGACCGGCCCGGACCGGTGCCGAGCGGGGCAGCATCCACCGAGCGCGAATGATCATCCGGCGGGCGTAGGACCGGAACAGATTGCGCAAATATAGTTGCACAAATCTGCTTGTATGGATATGGTCGTGGGGTGACACCCTCTCCCGACCCCCAAACCAACTCCGCCCAAGCCCACCGGCTGACCCAAGCGCCGGCACTCGCGGCCTTCGCCAACCCGGCCCGGGCCCGGATTCTCGACGCCCTCGCGGTTGACGGGCCCTCTACGGCCAGCCAGTTGGCCCACCGGGTCGGTATGGCGGTCGGCAGCGCCTCCCACCACCTCAAGGTGCTGGCCGACGCAGGCCTCGTCGAGGAGGCACCCGGGGTCAGCGAGGACCGCAGGCAGCGGCACTGGCGGCTGGCGCACGCCCATACCCGATGGTCGCGAACCGAGATGAGCGATGCGGCCGCGCGTACCGCGGCCTACGAAGCGGAACTCGTGGGATTGCAGCGCCAGTTCGACCGCGCCCGGCACGCCGTGCTCGCGACCGAGGGCGACCACGAGACCGACACCGGGGCATTCGCGATCCAACAGTGGCTGACCCTGTCCACCGCCGAACTACACGCTTTGTCCGCTGAGATTGCGGCTCTTCTGCACCGCTGGAAGTACCGAGAGGTCGCCGACGACGGCGTCGATCGCGACACCGTCTTCGTCTTCGCTCGGGGGTTCCCGGCTCAGCCGTGAGCCCGAGCAGCTGAGCGGCCGGGCCACCAGCCGCACCACACCCCTTTCCATATGCCGTCGGCGCACCCGCCATCCGGCCATCTCGTCATGTTCAAAGGAGACCTTGATGACCCGCTCGACCACCGCGCGCGGCCGGGAACTTTACCTGCTCTGGGCAGGGGAGGGAGTGAGCCTCATCGGCGCGTCCACCGGCACGATCCTGATACCGCTCCTCGCCGTCCTGCACCTGCATGCGGGACCGGGGTGGATGGGCGCGCTGACCGCGGCCATCTGGCTGCCCTGGCTGATCGTGGGGCTGCCCGCCGGGGCTTGGATCGACGGCTGGCCGGTGCGCCGGGTGATGATCGCCGCTGATCTGGTGTCGGCGGCAGTGACCGCGACAATCCCACTCGCGTGGTGGCTCGGGCGACTCACCCTGCCGCAGTTGCTCGGTGCAGCCGTGGCCAACGGGACGGCCGCAGTGTTTTTCCGCACCGCATACGTCAAGCTGATTCCGGCGGTCGTGCCGGACGAACAACTGGACTCCGCGAACTCCCGGTTGTTCGGAACCGAGGCGGCGAGCATGGTCGTGGGGCCGGGTGTCGCGGGTCGGCTCGCCGCCATGCTCGGGCCCGCGCTGGGACTGCTGGCGACCGTCGCCGGATTCTGTGTCTCGGCGCTGTGCCTGAGTGCGATCCGGACCGGGCCGGTGAACTCGTCGACGGGGACCGAGGAGGACGAGCGTCTCCGGACCCGAGTCGCCGCGGGGATCCGGTATGTCGTGCACGACCCCAACCTGCGGTGGTTCGCGGTCATCGGGTCCCTGTCCAACTTCGGCCTGACCGGGTATGGAGCGTTGCTGGTCCTCTACCTCGTCGACCTCGGTCTGGATGGGGGATCCGTTGGCACCTACTTCATGATCGCCGCGCTGGGCGGCGTCATCGGGTCGGCGCTCGGGGCACCCCTCGCCCGCCGGATCGGCACCGGACGGGCGTCCACGGTCCTGCTCCTCGGGGCCCCGGTCAGCTTCCTCATCGGACTGCCGACGCAGCGCGGCCAGCTGTGGCTGTCCCTGCTGGGATACATCCTGGTGGGGGTCATGGTGGTCGCCGGCAATGTGGTCCGTTCGAGCTGGCGGCAGCGGTATGTCCCCCGCGACCTGCTCGGACGCGCCGTGACCGCCACCTCCACCGTGAACTACGGGACGATGCCGCTCGCGGGGGCGCTGTCCGGCTGGCTGGGCACCGCGGTGGGGGTCCGGACGAGCATCCTGCTGATGGCCGGCGTCCACGTCATCGCGTGTTGGCTGGTGGTGTTGAGTCCGCTGGTCCGGTTGCGTGAGCTGCCCTTACCGGAGTCCGAGGAGGCGGCTGCGGAACGCCCAGACTGAGGGAATGTCGCGGCCTCGTGCCCGCTGAGCGTCACCGCCATCGGCCGCTCAGGACGCAGACGTCGCCGGAAGGTAGCCGCGCAGGGTCGCGGTGAACTCCGCCCCCTTGCTGCTCCAGTCGTATGCCGCCCGCGCCGCCGTATGCCCGTTAGCCCCCAACCGAGCGGCCCGCTGGGGGTCCGCGCGCAACCCGAGGACGGCCTCGGCGGCGGCGCTCGAATCGCCGAAGGGCACGATGATGCCCGCGTCCGCGGATTCGACCAGCTCGACCGCGACCGGCAGGGGCGTGGTGATCGCCGGAATGCCGTGGGCGAAGTACTCCACGATCTTGGTCGGGCGGGAGTGTCGGTAGTTGGGGAGATCATGCAGCAATGACAGTCCCGCGAGCGCCCCCGGCAGCAACGTCAGCGCCTGCGCGCTCGGCACAAACCCGTGCCAGCGCAGCACGCCCGACTCACTCGCCTCGGTAAGCACGCGGGTCGCCTCGGCGTCCCGGGAGCCGCCGATGATCTCCACCCGGCAGGTGCCGGCGGTGCGTTCCTGCAGCAGCCGGGCGACCTCGACCATCTCGGCGCAGCCGCGCGCCATGGTCACCGTGCCGAGATACACCACCCGGTCCGTCCCCGGGGCCGGGACCGACGACGGCACCCGGACGGTGTTGGGCACCACCGGGTGGGTGCGGGCGAAGCGGTCTTGATAAGCGTGCTCGGCGAGCAACAGCCGGTGCCGACGCTCGGCGAGCCGTTCGGCACTACGCCAGCCGCGGCCCACTAGCCCCCGCAGCCGCCCCGGCAGCCACTCCTTGGCCACCAGCGCCGCCGCCGGGTCCTCGTGGACATCCCAGACGAGGTTGTCCAGCCGCAGTCCCGCCGCCGCGAGCAGCAGTTCGGGATCGTGGACGAGCACCAGGTCGTGGCGCGCGGCCTCGCGCCGCAGCAGTGCCCGGGCAGCCCGCGCCGCCCGGTCGCGCGAGCGCCCCACGGCTCGGGGGAGATCTTCGGCGCGCAAGCCGGGGAGGGTCGGCGGCATACGGTCATACGCGGTGAACGGGGCGGCATAGGTGACCTGCCAGCCGTCGGCGAGCAGGGCAGGGATCTGTCGATGGCGGATCCGGGAGTCCTCCGGATCGTGCACCACGGTAACCACGAGGATGCTTGGCATCTCAGGCCTTCTTGGTCTTGGCCGCCTTGACCGATTTCTCGTATGCCGTCACGACCTCCTCGGTCGGCCCGTCGGCGACCAACACGCCCCGGTCCATCCACAGCACCCGATCGCACAGTTCGCGCACGGTGGAGTTGGAGTGGGAGACCAGGAATACGGTCGAGGCACTGGCCCGGATCTGCTCCACTCGCTCGGTGCTGCGCGCCCGGAAGTCGGCGTCCCCGGTGGCCAGCGCCTCGTCGATCATCAGGATGTCCGGGGCCACCGCCGTGGAGATGGCAAAGCGCAGCCGCGCGGCCTGGCCGGAGGAATAGGTCGCCATCGGCCGGTAGATCGCGTCGCCGATCCCGGAGAAGTCGACGATCTCCTGGAAACGCTTACTCACGTCGTTGCGGGACAGGCCCATCGCCTGGCCGCCGATGTAGACATTGCGCTCGCCGGTGAGCCGAGCCATCAGCACGGCGTTCACCCCGAGCAGCGCCGGTTCGCCGCTGACATAGATGTCCCCGCGGGTGGGCGGGATCACCCCGGCGATGGCCCGCAGCAGGGTCGACTTGCCGGAGCCATTGCGTCCGATGATCCCGATCGACTCGCCATGCCGGGCGACGAAGGAGACATCCTTGACCGCCGCCACCTGGTGGGCCGTGGCGAGGGTGCGCCCGCGCCGCAGCAGCGAGGTGAAGATCGTCTCGTCATCGTTCTCGTCGAGCATTGAGGTGGACGCCTTCTTGGTGCCCTGCACCCGATAGACGATGTCGACGTGGCTGCAGATGACTGCCGGGCTCGGCTCAGCCGCGTCCATATTTCGCCTCATCCCGCCAAAACAGCCACAGGCCGCTGAAGAAGAGCACGACCGCCCAGATCGCGGCGATGCCCCAAGATTTCCCGTCCACGGCGTACTCGTTCATCAGGCTCTCGCGCACCAGCGTGATCGGCAACGCCAGCGGCTGCTTGGCCAACGACTGCTGAATCCACACATGGTTGGGCACTTGGTGGGCAATGCTGAAGAAGACCCCAGAGACGTAGCGCATCAGCCGGATCACCACCGGGATGAGGTTGCCCAGGTCCCGGGAGACATTGAGCAGCCGGGCGCCCATGAAGACCAGCCCGGCGACGATCGCCGTCTGCAGCAGCAGCGCGACCGGCAGCAGCAGCCACTCCCAGTCGGGGCGCTCGCCGGTGACGAGCATGACAAAGATCAGCACGGCGGCCGCGGGCAGCGTCATCAGACCCTCGGTCAGGGTCACCGACAGCGGCAGTACCGCGCGCGGGAAACGCAGCGCGCGCACCAGGTTGAGGTTGCCGATCACCGCGCGGGAGCCCCGGGTGATCGCCGCGGCGCTGAATCCGAAGACGACGACCCCGATCGACAGGAAGCCGATGAAGTTGCCTACACCTTCCCTGGTTTTCAACAGCAGACCGAAGATCAGGAAGTAACTGACCACCAGCAGCAGCGGATTGAGCAGGGTCCACAGCAACCCCAGGCGGTCCTGGGCGTTCTTCTGCTCCGCCTCGGCGCGCGCGAGCGTCCACAGGAAGCCGCGCCGCCGCCACAGGTCGCGGACATACTCGCCGAATGGCGGCCGTCCGCCCAGCCGCTTGAGGCCGTGGCGTTTGGCCAGCGACAGGGCCTCATCCGCGGAGAGAGCGGTGCCCGGCCCGGTTCCTCCGGCCCCCTCCGGGGCCGAGGTCACAGGCGCGCGACCTTCTCGCCCTCGGCTGCCACGCCGCGGGTGTCGAAGAAGCGCTGGGCGCTCGCCGCGAGGGCGTCCACGTCATACTCCCGGTGGTTCTGCACGAGGATGACCAGGTCCGCCTCCCGCACCGCCGACTCCAAGTCCTCGGCGCGGCTGGCGCGGCCGCCGACGGCGGTCCACTCCTGCACGTGCGGGTCGTGGTAGCTGACCACGGCACCCTTGTCGGCCAGGTGTTTGGCCAGCGGGACAGCCGGGCTCTCGCGCTGGTCGGCGATATTGGGCTTGTAGGTCACCCCGAGCAGCAGCACGGTGGAGCCGCGCAGCGGCTTGCTGTCCTCGTTGAGCAAGTCCTGGGCGCGGGCCACGACGTATGCCGGCATACCGGCGTTGATCTCCTGGGCCAACTCGACGAACCGGAAGGGGTAGCCCAGGCGCGCACGGACGTTGTGGGAGAGGTAGTTCGGGTCGATCGGGATGCAGTGCCCGCCGACGCCGGGGCCGGGGTAGAAGGCCTGGAAGCCGAACGGCTTGGTCTTGGCCGCGGCGATGACATCCCACAGGTCGATGTGCAGGTCGTGGCAAAAGCGCGCCATCTCGTTGACCAGCGCGATATTGATGTGCCGATAGGTGTTTTCCAGCAGCTTGGCGGTCTCCGCCTCGCGCGTGCCCTTGGCACGCACCACGGTGTCGACGAAGCGGCCATAGAACTCGGCGGCCGCGTCACCACAGGCGGGAGTATGCCCGCCGACGACCTTGGGAGTGTTCTTGGCGCCGAACTTCTCGTTGCCCGGGTCGATGCGCTCGGGGGAGAAGGCGAGGTGGAAGTCCTTGCCCGCCTGCAGCCCGGTCTCCTCCAGGATCGGGCGAACCACCTCGTCGGTGGTGCCCGGGTACGTCGTGGACTCGAGGATGACGAGCATCCCGGCCTTGAGCTGGTCGCGGATGGTGTTCACCGCGGAGATGACCGGGCCCAGGTCCGGGCCGCCGTCCTCGGACAGCGGGGTGGGCACGCAGATCACCACGGTTTTTGCCTCGCCGATCCGGCTGGCGTCGGTGGTGGCCTCGAAGCCCGCCTCCCGCATCTCGGCGATATCGGCGTCGCTCAGGTCGTCCACGTGGGAACGCCCGGCGTTGAGCCCGTCCACCGCCCGGGAGCTGATGTCATAGCCGAGGACCTGCAGGCCGACGCGTGACGCTTCCTGCGCCAGCGGCAGACCGACATACCCGAGGCCGACGATCGCGACATCAACGGACATATGTGGGGTGCTCCTTCAGGGAGGCGGGGGACCGGAGGCGGTCACGGCCGCATACGGGCTTGGCAAACCAGCCGACATCGTAGCCCAGCACCCGGTTGCGCCCCGGGCGCCGTGGCATGATCGGGCCACCATGTCGAGCACTGGATCGCCGCCCTCGTCCCCGTCTGGGCGCCCGGCGCGCGAGCGGATCATGCTGATGTCCAGCAATGGTGCGGGGATGGGTCACCTCACCCGCTTGCTCGCGTATGCCGCCCACCTGCCAGATGAGTGCGAGCCGTATGTCGTCTCCCTCAGCCAGGCGGTGCCGGTGGTCGCCGAGTTCGGCTATCGCTATGAGTACCTGCCCTCGCATGGGGCGCTGGGGATGACCTCGGCGCTCTGGCAGCCGCTCTTCGCCGAGCGGCTCGTCGAGGTGGTGGGCCGGGTGGCGCCCGCGCTGGTGGTCTTCGATGGCACGCACCCCTATCGCGGGATCGACGAGGCGCGCGAGGCGCATCCGTCGGTGCGCTGGGTGTGGTCGCGGCGCGGGATGTGGAAGCCGGGTCGTAATAGTGACCAACTCGCCAAGAGTTCCTGGTTCGACGAGGTCATCGAGCCCGGTGACCTGGCCGCGGAGGCGGACCACGGCGCGTCGGCGAGCGCACCGGCATACCGGGTGGGGCCGGTGACCCTGCTCGGACCGGACGATCTGGTCTCCCGGGAGGAGGCGCGGGCCGCCCTGGGGCTCCCGGCGCAGGGACGGATCGGGCTGATCTCGCTGGGCGCCGGCAATATCAATGACACCTCTGGCGATGTCGGGGCGGCGGCTGCGGCGCTGCGGGCGGCCGGGTGCGCGGTCGCGGTCACCGAGGTGGCCATCGCACACGCGGCGATGGCGGCGGATGTCCATGCGGTGCGGGCCTATCCGCTCTCGCGCTACTACCGGGCCTTCGATGTGGTGATCGCCGCGGCGGGCTACAACTCCTTCCACGAACTCCTGCGGATGGGCGTGCCCGCGGTCTTCATCCCCAATCCGGCGACCTCGCTCGACGATCAGGTGGCCCGGGCCGAGTATGCGCAGCAGCGCGGCTGGGCGCGCGCGCTGCCGACGGCGACCGGGCCGGAGATGGGCGAGGCGGTACGCATGATGCTCACCCTGGGGCCGGACATGGCGCGAGCGGCGATGACCGCCGATGCGCGTGATGGGGCCGCGGCGGCGGCCGAGCGGTTGGTCGCGGTGCTGCACGGTGGGGGCCAGGAGGTGGCTCATGCGCGCTGAACGAAGCGGTCAGCGGACGAGCGACGGCAAACCGCGTTGGCTGGTGCGGGCCGCCCGGACCGTGCGCACCAGCCCGCGGCTGAGCTCGGTCGGCAACCGGGCGGTCGACGGTGTCCAGGGCAACCGGGTGCTGGTCGATGTGGCGACCCGGGTGTTCGCCTTTGCCGGCGGGGTGCCGGTGATCTTCCTGCGCGGTGGGGCTGGGGTCGCGGGCATCGAGCATCCCGAGCGCCTGCCGGTGGTGCTGATCGATGCGGTCGGCTGCGACTCGGACGCCCTGCCGGGCGTGCTGGCGGAGCTGGAAGAACTGCAGCGGCGCACTAGGGGTTTTCGGCCGCTGCTGCTGGTGGACCGGCCGGTGTTCCGGGAGGTACGCGCCTTCGATTGGCCGATGGAACTCGTTGTCCCGCAGTCGGACTGGGATTTCCCGCTGGAATGGCAGGAGTACCTCGCCGACCGTCTGGCGATGATCGCCACCCGATATCGGACCTGGACCAGCGTCACCGTCCGCGACGGCCGGCTGGACCCGATGGGGCGCCGGGTACTGGAACGCCTGGAGCATTACCGCCCGTGGGAGGCGAGCTTCCTGTGAGCAGCTCTATGGAGAGCCGACGTGCGTTAATGCGGACGTCTAAGAGGATCGGATGATGACGGAGCAATCCCGACCGGCCGACCCGGCGACCCCGTGCACCCTGATCCCCGGTGACGACCTGCAGGCCGCGGACCCGACGCCCGGGATGACCCGACGCCTGGCGACCCACGAGGCCGGGATGTGGACCGGGGTGGTCGACACCGAGCCGCAGGCCGTCTCCGGCTGGCATCACCACGCTGACCACGAGACCACCTTGTATGTGGTTTCCGGCCGCATGCGCTTGGAGTCCGGCCCGGACGGGCGCACCGTGGTCGAGGCCGGCCCGGGCGACTTCCTACGCGTGCCGGCCGGGGCGATCCACCGCGAATCCAACCCCGGCGACGAACAGTCTCGGGCCGTTATCGTCCGCTGTGGCACTGGGGCGCCCACCATCAATGTCGCCGGCCCGGCAACCGGTCCCAACGCTGGCCCAGGCGCCGGCTGACCATGTGGCATCACCGGGATTTCGATCCCGCCGCCCTGCTGGCCGCCAAGGAGGCGGCCGGGGTGCGGGTGAGCGTGGTGATCCCGGCCCGGGACGAGGAAGCCGGGGTGGGTGGGGTGGTGACGGCGGTGCGCCGCGCCTGGCTCGAGGACGTGCCCCTGATCGACGAGCTGGTGGTCATCGACAGCGATTCCGCCGATGCCACGGGCCGGGTAGCCGCGGAAGCCGGGGCAACCGTCTTCTCCGCCAAGGACATCCGGCCCGATGTGGGGCCCGCGACTGGCAAGGGGGAGGCGCTCTGGAAGGCGCTGCACGCCACCACCGGCGATGTCCTGCTCTTCCTGGACGCGGATCTGATCGAGTGGGGGCCGCATTTCGTCCCCGGGCTGTTGGGCCCGCTGCTCACCGACGATGAGGTGCAGCTGGTGAAGGCCGTCTATGCGCGCCCCATGCTCGACGAACAGGGCCGGGAGGCCGAGCAGGGCGGACGGGTCACTGAACTCGTCGCCCGCCCGCTGCTGGCCCTGCACTGGCCCCAACTGGCCAGCCTGGTCCAGCCGCTCTCCGGCGAATGGGCCATCCGCCGCAGCGCATTCGAGCAGTTGTCGGTGCCCATGGGCTACGGCGTGGAGATCGCCGCGGTCATCGACGTGGCGCAGCGGTATGGCGTCGCGGCGCTGGCGCAGGTCGATCTCGGCCGGCGCACCCACCGTCACCATCGCCACGATCAGCTGGGCCCGATGGCGCTCCAAGTCCTCGCCGCCGCCCTGGTCCGGTATGGCGGGCAGCTCGCCGTTGATCAGGTGATGCTCACCCAATTCGCCGCCACCGCAGCGGGATTTCGACCACAGGAGCGTGCCGTGAATGTCGCCGAGAGGCCGCCGGCCGCGTCCATACCGGGCTATCGGGACTCGCTGGCGCAGCGCAGGCAGGTGAGCTCGTGAGCTTCCGGTTGGGACGGCATACGTATGGCGCGGATGCCCGCCTGGTCATGGCGATCGTCAACCGCACGCCGGATTCCTTCTACGACAAGGGCGCCACCTGGCGCGATGACGCCGCGAAGGATCGGGTGCGGCAGGTCGTCGACGAGGGCGCCGATCTGGTCGACATCGGCGGCATCAAGGCCGCGCCGGGTCCGGATATCGATGCGGCAGAAGAGAAACGGCGGATCGTCGATTTCGTCGCCTGGGTGCGCGGTGCATATCCCGACCTGGTGATCAGCGTGGACACCTGGCGCGCCGAGGTGGCCCGGGCCGTATGCGAGGTCGGCGCTGACCTGATCAATGACGCCTGGGGCGGAGCGGACCCCGAACTCCCCGCCGTGGCCGCGGAATTCGACGCGGCGCTGGTATGCACGCATACCGGCGGGGTGACCCCGCGGACCCGACCGTTCCGGATGGAATATGACGATGTCGTCGCCGACATCCTGAATTCCGTTGTCGGACAAGCCGAACGGGCTGCTGCGCTGGGCGTTCCCCGCGACCGAATCCTCATCGACCCGGCCCACGACTTCGGCAAGAACACCTGGCACTCCCTCGAAGCCACTCGGCGCCTCGACGAACTGGTCGCCACTGGCTGGCCGGTTCTGGTCTCATTGTCCAACAAGGATTTCGTCGGGGAGAGCCTCGACAAACCCGTGGCGGAGCGGCTCACCGGCACCCTCGCCGCGACCGCCGTCTCGGCCTGGCTGGGCGCTCAGGTCTATCGGGTTCACGAGGTCGCAGAGACCCGCCAGGTGCTCGACATGGTGTCCACCATCGCCGGCACGCGGCCGCCCGCGATGACCACGCGGGGTCTGCAATGACACCGGCGCGGCAGTCCGGAGGGCGGCGGTGAGCGCGCAGATCGTGGCCGCCCTGGTCGTGCCGAGCCCGCCGCTGCAGCTCGCCGCGTATGCCGGGTCCACCGACCCCGGCGCCGACCTGCGGGAGCGCTCGGTGGGTGCCCTGGCGGCGCTGCTGGCGGAGTTCTCGATCGACGAGGTGGTCGTGCTCACCGGCCACGAACGCGAGCCTCGGCATACCCGGGGAGCGGTCGGCGCACGGGTTGCCGCCCGGCTGCTGGACGAGGCAGGCTGGGCCGGCCGCACCCACGAGATCGTGGTCCCCTTCGACGCGACCGACGCCGAGGTAGCCGCCGCGGCCGCTGGCATCCCGTCGCCTGCCGGGCCACTCAACGACAGCCCGGGCGACCGCGTGCTCCTGCTGGTCCCGGCCGACCTCAGCGCGAAGCGCACCGTACGGGCGCCGGGCCACTTCGACGAGCGCGCCGAGGGGGTCGACAACGCGGTCCTGGGTGCCCTGCATACCGGCGACGCGGCCGCCTTGGCCGCCCTCGATCCCCACCTGTGCGCGGACCTCTGGCTCACGGGCCGGGCCGCCCTGCAGACGCTGGCCACTCTCATGCCCACGCCACGCGCGGCGCGGTTGTTGTGGGCCGATGCCCCGTATGGCGTGCAATACGTCCTGGCCCGTTGGGCGGCCTGAACCCGCCATTTCGTCCCGGGGATCGGGCTGCGCACCGTGACAGGATGGCCCGTTGTGACTACCCCCAAACTCCTGGTGATTATCGGCAGTACCCGTCCCGGGCGGATCGGGCCGGCCTTTGCCCGCTGGTTCGTCGATGTGGCCCGCAAGCACGGCGAGTTCGAGGTCGAACTCGCGGACCTCGCCGAAGTCGACCTGCCGCTTTTCGACGAGCCCAAGCACCCCCGCCTGGGCGACTACCAGCACGAGCACACCAAGCGCTGGAGCGCGATCGTGGACGCCGCGGATACGGTCGTTTTCGTTGTGCCGGAATACAACTACGCGTACAACGCGGCCACCAAGAACGCCATCGACTACCTCCACAACGAATGGCGCGACAAGGCCGTCTCCTTCGTTAGTTATGGCGGCAATGCCGGCGGCACCCGTGCCGTTCAGCAGCTCAAGCAGGTGCTCACCACCGTGCGGATGACGCCGATCTTCGAGTCGGTCAATGTGGCTTTCGCGCCCACCCAGCTCGACGAGCAGGGTGAGGTCAAGGAAGACGAGGGCCGCAATGGTGCCGCCACCGCGATGCTCGATGAGCTCCTGCGGGTGACCCGGCTGCTGCGCCCCGCGACCGCGTAGGTCGCCCAGCTCGGCCCACCGGCATACCTAAAAGGCCGCAGATCACCTCGGTGATCTGCGGCCTTCGTGGTGGCTAGGGACGGGGTCGAACCGTCGACCTTCCGATTTTCAGTCGGATGCTCGTACCAACTGAGCTACCTAGCCATCTCCCGGCCGAAGCGCGGGAGCACCGGATCGCTCCGGCCGCCTCACTATACCTGGCAGTCTGAGCCACACCAACCGGGTTCCCCGGGTGGCGGCATTCGGGCGCGGAAACGACAAGGCGGGTGACTCCCGAGGGAGTCACCCGCTATCGCATCCGCTGACGCGACCCCGACGGGACTCGAACCCGCGACCTCCGCCGTGACAGGGCGGCGCGCT
>CAKZIH010000311.1 GCA_936931335.1 uncultured Nostocoides sp.
GGGCCGGGGCAGGTGGCGCGGTCTCGGTGCCGGCCAGTTCCGCGCGGTCGGTCAGTTCCGGGCGATCGTTCAACTGTTGGGAACTCAACTGGGTCGCACTCACGGCCGCCCACCCATCCCGCCACCGGTCGCCTGGCCCGCGGTGACCTCACCGGCGGACGTAGCGCCCTCGGCCGAGCCGCCGAGGGAGAAGGTCCCGACGCTCTCGTCGGCGAGGGTGCCGCCGATGCTCACCGCATACGTCTGGCCGGACTCCAGGCCGTCCGCGGCCAGCACGAGGTTGTAGACGTCCTTGACGGTGGTGTAACTGGCGATGACCTCATCCCCGGAGCTGACCTGGATGGTCTGGCCGGCGGCCACCGGGCTGGTGAAGTTCAGCTGCAACCAGCCTTGCTGCGAGGCGCTGTCGGGGGCTTCGGCCATCCCGGCCGAGCCGGCCGCGAGCAGAGTGCCCCCGTCCACGGTGATCCCGCCATTGGCATCCAGCGAGCCATTGCCATTGCCGGTCGGGCCGGAGACCACCGTGGTGCCGCCGGTGATGCTCACCGCGCCATTGGAGTCCAGGCCGTCGCCGCCAGAGTTCACCACCAGTGTGCCGCCGGAGATCACGAGCTGGCTGCCGTCGTCGCTCATCCCGCCGCCACCCATCCCGCCACCGCCGCCGCTGTCGCTGGAGGTGCCCTGGGTGGCGTTCAGTCCGTCGTCGTCAGCGGTGACGGACGTCGCGCCGCCTTCGATGACCAGATTGGCCCCTTCCAGACCTTCGGTCGACTGCGTGACCGTGAGCGTGCCGCCGAGGATGCCCAGATCGCCCTCGGCATGGATGCCGTCGTCCCCGGCGTTCAGCGTCACCTCGCCGCCGTCGATGCGCACATAGCCGACCGTGTCGTCGTCCTCATTGTCCGACTTCAGGGCATCGCCGCCGGTGGCGGTGACGTCGAGGGTCCCGCCGGTGATGACGAGATAGTCCTTGCCGCGGATGCCGTCGTCGGCCGCGGTGACCTTGATGGTCCCGCCGAGGATGACCAGGTCGTCCTTGCTGGTGATGCCGTCGGCGGTGTTGCCGGTGACGCTCAGTGCGCCGATACCGCCGATGGTGAGATCGGCCATCGAGAAGAGCGCCGCATTGGGCGCGTCCTCGGCCGACGTGTCATACCCGCTGCCATCGGCCAGGGAGTTACTGCTGCCCTCGGCCAGGACCACGACCACCTCGTCGGCGGCGAGCACATTGACCGCGGCGCCGGCGCTATTGGTGATGTCTGCCCCGTCGAGCACCAGGCGGACCTTGCCCTCGGCGGAGCTATCCACGACCAGGCTGCCGTCGCTGAGCGAACCCGAGACGAGATACGTGCCGGGGGCGCTGATAGTGATGGTGTCGCCGTCGATGGTGACTCCGGACTCGGCCGAGGCGGCGCTCGCGCCGTCGGCCAGCGTGATGGTGCTGGCCTCGGCCGCGTCGTAGTCCACATCGTCGCCCTGGGCGTGGGTGTCCGCATTGTCGGTGAGCAGGGCGGAGCTTGCGCTCGCGGCCGTGCCTGCGTCGGTATTGGACACCTGCTGGGCGGTGGCTCCGGTCTCGGCGGCACTGCTGGCGGTACTGGTGCTGGTGACGGTCGTGCCGGTGGTGTCCGCGGCGACCGTGCCGCTGCACGCGGCGAGGCCGAGGGCGGCGACGACCGAGACAAAACCGGTGGTGAATCGCTTGGCGTTCATGCGGAGATCTCCTGGGTGGTGAGGGTGGTGAAGTTGCGAGAAATGACGTTGTGCCACTTGAGGCTCGGTAGCTCGGTATGCAGCAGCGCCAGTCCGGTGCCGTACTTGCTCACGCGCAGCGGCCGGTGCCCCAGCCGCCACAGGGCGCGATCGACCGGGCTGGCTTGGGTGCTGCCCTTGGTCTCCACGATCGCCAGCTGCGGGGCGGCCAGGCTCGCCGGCCGCTCGGCGCTGGACCAGGTGAGCGCGGTGTCGATGGTGGCCCGGGCGGGCCGGCCCGCCGAGTCGGCGGTCACCAGCGTGCTGCGCTGGTATGTCGTGGTCAGGCTCGGCCGCAGGCGGGCCGGGTCGATTCCGCTCACTCCGGCCGCGGTGAGCGTCTCGGTGACGAATTCGATTGCCCGAGAGTCCAATTGGGAGGTGGCGGCATACGGGATCCGGGTCTTGACGGTGCGATCCCGGGCCCCACGGGTCTTGACCTCCAGATAACTCTCGCCGCTCTCGTCATACCGGCGGGTGCGGACCTTGAACCGGCGGCGCCGGCCCCGGCCGGCGAGCTCGAAGGCCGCGAGTTCCGGTGTGTCCCAATAGGTCGAGGTGTAGCCGAAGCGCCGGACGCCGTCGATCTCCAGGACCGCGCAATCCGCGGTCAGCTTGCTCAACAGGACGTCCAATGCCGTGCTCGCCAGCAGATACTTGCGATCCACCCGGCTCATCAGCTCGGCCTGGGACAGCAACTGCGGCAGGCTGATCGGCAGGAGTCGATCGAGCGCCGGTGCCGGAGTCAGTGCCAGCGCGCTCATCGGGTCACCGCGCTGGTGGCCTCGGCCGGCGCCTGGTGCCCGACCAGGGCCGGGACCCGGTGGCGGACATCGACCAGGGTGGTGTCGTTGACCAGGTCGGTCTTAAGGATGGCAACCGACTCCACCTGCCCGCCGAGCACCCGCTCGACGTGGGCGCGGACGCTCACCGGATCGCCATACGCCCGATCCAGCAGGATCTGCTGACGCTGGGTGGGCCGGGCCAGCAGCGGGTGGTCGCCCACCGCCAGGGCGGCGACTACCGCCGCCT
>CAKZIH010000312.1 GCA_936931335.1 uncultured Nostocoides sp.
AGGGCACCACCGCCACCTCGTCCAGCGAATAGGCACGGCGACCGCGCTTGCCCCGGCCGATCTCGATCTCGTTCACGCGGGCAAGGTTAGCCGCCCGCCCAGCGTCGGCTCAGCGCACGCGGTAGTTGGGTGCCTCGGCGACGATCTGCACATCGTGCGGGTGGGACTCCTTAAGCCCGGCCGCGGTGATCCGGACGAACCGGCCGTGCTCCTGCAGTTGCGGGATGGTGCGGGCACCGGAGTAGAACATCGACTGGTGCAGACCGCCGATGAGCTGATGGGCGACGGCGGTGACCGGGCCGCGGTAGAGCACCCGGCCCTCGATGCCCTCCGGCACGATCTTCTCGTCGCTGACCACATCGCCCTGGAAGTAGCGGTCCTTGGAGTAGGACTTCTTGCCGCGCGAGCTCATCGCGCCGACCGAACCCATGCCCCGATAGGACTTGTACTGCTTGCCGTTCTCGAAGACCGTGTCTCCCGGGGTCTCCTCGCAACCGGCGAAGAGGGAGCCGATCATCACGGTGTCGGCGCCGGCCACCATGGCCTTGGCAATATCGCCGGAGAACTGGATGCCACCGTCGCCGATGACCGGCACCCCGGCCGGCCGGCACGCCTGGGCGGCCTCGTGGATGGCGGTGATCTGCGGGACCCCGACCCCGGCGACCACGCGGGTGGTGCAGATCGAGCCCGGCCCGACGCCGACCTTGACCGCATCCACGCCCGCATCCACCAGCGCCTGCGCCCCGGTGCGGGTGGCGATATTGCCGCCGACGATCTGCACGCGCGCGGTGGCCGGGTCGGCCTTGAGGCGGCGCACCATGTCCAGCAGCAGCCGGGCGTGGCCGTGGGCGGTGTCCACCACCAGCACGTCGACCCCCGCCTCGATCAGGGTGGTGGCCCGCTCCCAGGCATCGCCGTGGAAGCCGACCGCGGCGCCGACCAGCAGTCGGCCGTCGGTGTCCTTGCTGGCATCGGGGAACTGCTCGGACTTCACAAAATCCTTGACCGTGATCAGGCCGACCAACCGGTCCTGATCATCGACGATCGGCAGCCGCTCGCGCTTGTTCTGCCGCAGCATCGCCGTGGCGTCCTCGCGGCTGATCCCCTCGCGCGCGGTGAACAGCGGCATCGGGGTCATCACATCCGCGACCTTGGTGCTGGCCCAGTCCGCCACCGGCGTGAACCTCAGGTCGCGGTTGGTGATGATGCCCAGCAGGTGGTCGTCGATCCCGACCACCGGCAGCCCGGAGACTCGGTACTGCCCGCACAGGGCGTCAAGTTCCTCCAATGTGGCGTCCGGGCCGATGGTCACCGGGTTGGAGATGATCCCGGTCTGAGTGCGCTTGACCAGGTCCACCTGGTAGGCCTGATCCTCGATCGACAGATTGCGGTGCAGGATCCCCATGCCGCCCTGGCGGGCCATGGCAATCGCCATCCGGGCCTCGGTCACGGTGTCCATCGCCGCCGACACCAGCGGCATCTTCAGCGAAATTTCCCTGGTCAGCCGGCTGGTGGTGTCCACCTCGCTGGGGATGACATCGGACTCCGCCGGCACCAAGAGCACATCGTCGAAGGTCAGCCCGAGCATCCCGAACGGCCCGTCCGGGGAGGAGTCTGCGGGTCCGGCCGGGAATGCGCTCGTCATAGATAAATGGTATGTCGCCCCCTCGCCCCCGCCGACCACGCCCGGGGCCGTCGGGAGCCCACCGCGACCGGGCCGGCGGTGCGGGCGGCATACCGAGTGAGTACGTAGCCGGTACGCAGCCCTACCGAATTTCTTGACTATTCCTTGAACATTTCCTTAATCAGACCTTGCCCAATCGCGCGGGCCGCGCGCATACCGTCGCCGGTGGACAACATCGGGGCCGCCGGGGCGGCACCCGCGACAGCGATAGGGGGATCCCCATGACCGACTTGATCTCCGGTCCCGCGCCGATCGCCGAGCATTGGGACTGGCAGTTCTCCGGGCTCTGCCGCAGCATGAGCCCGGAAATCTTCTTCCACCCCGAGGGCGAGCGCGGCTCGGCCCGGCGGATGCGCGACCAGAACGCCAAGGAGATCTGCGGCGCCTGCCCGGTCATCGCCGCCTGCCGCAAGCATGCTCTGGCCGCCCGCGAGCCCTTCGGCGTCTGGGGTGGGATGAGCGAAGAGGAGCGCAACTCCTACTACAAGCGCCACAACATGCCGGTACGCCGGGCGAGCTGAACACACCGCACAGCAGCCCACCGCAGCTAACGACGAATGCCGCCCGCCCCAGTGGGGCGAGCGGCATTCGTGCGTTCGGGCGTGGCCCGGGCGGGATCAGTGACCGTGACCGTGGCCGTGACCGGCCGCGGGAGCGGGCTCCTCTTCCTTCTTGTCGACCACGAGGGTGTCGGTGGTCAGCACCATGGAGGCGATGGACGCGGCATTGCGCAGCGCCGAGCGGGTGACCTTGACCGGGTCGACGACGCCGGCCGCGGCCAGGTCGCCATAGTCGCCGGTCGCGGCGTTGAGGCCCTGTCCGACGGGGAGGTCGGCGACCTTGGAGACGGCGACATAGCCCTCCAGGCCGGCGTTCTCCGCGATCCAGCGCAGCGGTTCGGCCGCGGCCTTGCGCACGATGTTGGCACCGGTCGCCTCGTCACCCGACAGACCGAGGTCGTCCAGGGCGGGCAGCGCGTGGACGAGAGCGGTGCCGCCGCCGGCGACGATACCCTCCTCGATCGCCGCACGGGTGGCGGAGACCGCGTCCTCGATGCGGTGCTTCTTCTCCTTGAGCTCGACCTCGGTGTGCGCGCCGA
>CAKZIH010000313.1 GCA_936931335.1 uncultured Nostocoides sp.
TCGACGTTCTGGGTGACCACGGGCAAGCCGTGCGCCAGCGCCCAGGCCGCCAGCGCGCGGTGGCCGGCATTGGGGTGCACATCCGCGATCCGCTCGAAGCGCCAGAGGTACCAGGCCCACACCAGTTCCGGATCCGCCGCCCAGGCGTCGGCGGAGGCCAGATCCTCCGGCGAAAACCGCGCCCACAACCCGGTATGCGGATCGCGGAAGGTCGCCAGGCCGCTCTCGGCCGACATACCGGCCCCGGTGAGGGCGACGATGCGCTCCGCCGCGGAAGCGAGTTCGGCGATCTGCGCAGGGACGACGACGGGCGCGCTCACGAGTCCAGGCCGAGGAAATGCTCCAGGCCCACGGTGACCCCGGGATGTGAGGCAACCTCCCGGATCCCGGTGAGCACCCCCGGCATGAAGGAGGCCCGATCAAAGCTGTCGTGCCGGATGGTGAGCATCTCCCCCGCATTGCCCAGCAGCACCTCCTGGTGCGCGACTAGCCCGCGCAGCCGCACTGAGTGCACCGGTATGCCGTGCACCCGCGCCCCTCGGGCGCCACCGGGGTCGGACGTCGTGGCATCGGGGACCTCGGCCACCCCCGCGTCGTCGCGCGCGGCGCCGATCAGCTCGGCGGTGCGGGCGGCCGTGCCGGAGGGGGCATCGACCTTGGCGGGATGGTGCATTTCCACCAACTCGACCGACTCGAAGAAGCGCGCGGCCTGCTGCGCAAAGCGCATCATCAGGATCGCGCCGATCGCGAAATTGGGGGCGATGAGCACGCCGACCTGCGGGTGGGCGTCGGTGACTTCGCGCAGCCGGGCCAGCCGCTCCTCATCCCAGCCGGTGGTGCCCACCACGACGTGCACGCCGCGTTCCACGCAGTGCCGCACATTGTTGAAGCTGGAGTCGGGCACGGTGAGTTCGACCGCCACCGCGGCGCCATCGAGGTCACCCAGGTCGTCGCCCCGGCCATACCGGCCCACGAGTTCCAGGTCGGCGGCGTCGTTCACCGCCTGGGCGGCTGCGGTGCCCATCCGTCCGCTCGCACCGATCACGGCTACCGCAATGGCCTGGTCACTCTGCATCTGCCGGAGCCTAATCGGCGCGCGCCTACACTGCCCCGGTGTCCGCTCTGATCGTCGCTCCCCTGCTCCTGGCCGGCGTGCTGGTGTTGGCCGCGCTGGCCAAGTGGGGCGATCGAGAATCTCTGGTCTCCGCGACCCGCGCCCTGCGCCTGCCGGGGGCGCTCACCCGCGTCGTTCATCTGCTGCCGCCGCTGGAGGCCGCCCTGGCGCTGGGCTTGCTCGTGCTCCCCTGGCCGGCGGCGTTCACCGGCGTTGCCGCGCTGGTGCTGGCGCTGATGCTCGCCTACACCGTGGTCGTTGCGCGTGGACTGGGTATGTCGCCGCGCCCAGCCTGCGGCTGTTTTGGCCGGGTGGGCAGCCCGATCACCCCGCTGACCCTGGTCCGCAATCTCGGCTTGACCGCCGTGGCCGCCGCCGCCTTGGTATGGGGTGTGCGCGGCCACGCCGTCCCGCCGGCGCTCGCCGACGCGGGCCGCGGCGCCTGGCGTTGGCTGG
>CAKZIH010000314.1 GCA_936931335.1 uncultured Nostocoides sp.
GGTCGATTGTTGACCACCTGCCGGAGGACGTCGTCGAGGCTAGAGGGTTCCTTTCACCATGGCGTCTCATGGCCTATAACTGTGGTGTCCCGGTGCCCGTGGACGTCGATTTTGCAAAGGGGGCATGATCCGCTAAGGTTCTACGAGTCGCCCGGGGACGGGAGATACTTGAGACTCGCTCTACGAGCGGGTTTCTGGGGCATTGGCGCAGTTGGTAGCGCGCTTCCATGGCATGGAAGAGGTCAGGGGTTCGAATCCCCTATGCTCCACTCGTCGTGAGGACCGGCTGACTGGTAAAACACCTAGTCAGCTGGTCTTTTTCTTACCCTCGGGCGATGGAGTAGGGCGGTTCTGGGGGTAGTCGGGTGGAGAGTCCGGTGATCGTAACTGGGTACGGCGCTGACTAGGGATTTCTTGTTGAGATCTAGATGAGATCGTACCGGGTACGATTACCCCAACCGGGCTCGGCAAGTGCCTGGGCATGACGAAAGCGCCCCCTCCCGGCAGCCAGCCAAGAAGGGGGCCACGCTCAGGCGACCGTGCGGGGCACCGCAGTCGAACCTGCACTCTCGCCGGCCCGCCGCGGCGGGCCGTCAGGAACATCCACCGACACCGGCGGTTCCCTGCCACCCTCGACACTGACCGCCGCCTCCGACACCTCACGCACCCTCGACGAGGTGTGCCGGCGACCGTGAGCCTGCGCATGGGGATGGCATACCTGTGGCAGATCTGCCGGGTGAGGTGGGCGGCCTTCTCCACCGCCAGCCACACCTGTGGGGACAGCCACTGCTTAGGCGAGTAGGCGTGGCTGGGGTTGTTGAAGGAGGCCCGTGAGCCCCCGTCGGCGCAGATTTCGATGCCGATCGAGTGGCCGTTGGGCGGGGCAAGCCAGCCGATGACGTCCTCGCCCAGGTACTGGACCGTCTCGGTGGCGTCGCACACATAGTGGGCGGATCCGCTCGCCGAGATGGAGGCTAAGTAGCCGGCGGTGCCCACCGCCCGGCCCGCCCGGGAGGCGGAGGGGAATCCGACGTCAGGGCAGGTGGCGTGGATGACGACGCGTGTTGGTGGAAGGTTAGGGTCGGCCGAATGGTGCGCGGCCTGAATGAATTGCATGTCGTTCTCCTCAACGTGGTGTGGGTTCAGGGTTCGGTGCAGGCTGGGGTGTAGGGGCGGGCTGGCAGACCGTCGCCCCCGCCACCGCCGCCTGCGGCACCCACACCGTGAAGAGCCGGATCGGCCCACGCCAGGCCTGCATGATGCCGTGGACCACCTTGTTCCCCCGTCGTGGAACTCCCTACAGTGGTGGTAGGCGTAGATGAGGGCCGCCACGAGGCCGGCGATAGCGGCGGCGACCGCGCCGACGGCGAGCACCACCTGGCCGACCGGGGTGGCCACCAGCCCGAGGATCGACGTGGTGAGCGAGGTCGCTATGTTGACTAGCTTGATCGCCGAGAACACCCCGGCCAGCGCTAGGGCCACCTTGAGGATCTTGGGCGCCAGGTCGGCGATCTGCCTGTGGTGATTCTTCAACCAGTCGCCGGTGCGCTTGAGCATGGGAACCAGCCGCGTGGTGGCCCATATCACCAGCTGGGTCATCAGCGGAAGCAGCTGGGCGCCGATCGTGACCTGCAGGCCCACCACCAGCCGCTCGTGGCCTACCGTCTTCGGCTCATCCGAGGCCGGCGCCACCCAGCCGAACACCTGCCGGCCGCCGGTCGGGTTGCCGTGGACGCCACGGGCCTGCCCGCCCGACCGCACCGAGTGGGCCACCACATGCCGGGGCTTCACAGCCCGGCCTCCTGCGCCTCGCGCAGCAGCTCCTCTCCGGGAGGCGCGCTCGCCCACTCCTGCTATCCGTACTCCGCTACGCGCCGGACCGGTCGGCGATGACGGTACGGAACAGGCCGTCCTCGGTGCGGAGAGGCGGTACACGGTTCCATGGCCGACGCCGCCCCTCGCGGAGCTCTCGCTGATCGGAGCTCATGGACCTGCCTTCCCGGACGCCTCAAGCCCACTGCGCACGAAAACGAAGTGCGCACTCCAGATAAGGGGTCGGTCTGCGGTCCGTCTCACATGACGGGCGACCGCAGCGATCAACCACCGACTGATAGACATATGCTCATCTGGCGTCTAAAATTGCGCTTGTCGAGTGTGATGGCCGAGCTCGTCGCCGGAGGGGGCAGGTCATGGGAAGTGTGAGCGGGCGGCGGAAAGCTGCGTTGCTCTGGATCATGTTGACGGCGCTGATCGTCCTCGAGGCAGCGGACGTAGCGATGATGGCGATGCACGGCCAGATCCCCGGGGCGGTCATGCACGTCGTGCTGGCGATCCTCTTCGCGGTGATCATCGGCCCCGCCATCCTCCGGTTCGGCACCGATGCGGCGCTCTGGCTGATGGCGGCGAACCTGGCGCTGCTCATCATCATCGCCGTCCACGACTTCGATCACATGCGCCAGGCGATGGCATGGGGTACACGTTCACGATCCCCCTGCTGATCGTGAACTTCATCGTCTACGTGCCCGGGGCCCTCGCTTTCGTGCTGGCCTCCCGCCGCCCCGTCGCGGGAGCGGTGGCCACGACGGTCGCGGGGCCGTTGATCGCCATCGCCTTCCTCAAGCTCCATTTGCTGGGTGCGTGGGTCCCTGTCTGGGGGCCGTGGAACGAGCCCTTCACGGTGCTGGGCGTAGATACCCTAAGCTGGGCGATCCTCTGGATCACCGCGGTGGTCGGCATCGTCGTCGGTCTCGTCGGCGCCTACCTGCTCGGGCGTTCGGGCGCGGAGCGCGCGGGCGCCGGAACGGCGTCGTCGTGACGGTCCACACGGCTTCGGAGGCGCCGAGCGACATCGAGCACCGCGAACCGCGCTTCGGTCGACATCAGGGCGGAGAGGACCCGTCGGTCGATCCTCGAGGCCGTCGAGTGGATCGTGCAATCGGCCGGAATCAACCGAGGTGCGCTCTACACCCACTACTCCTCGCTCGGTGAGCTGGCCTTCGCCCTGCTCGCCGACGGCTATCGTGAGATCGCTGACGTCCACCTCGCGGCTCGGGCCGGGCGAGCGGTCGACCCGGCCACCGTGGTCGCGGAGCCCCAGCGCAGGATCGTCGACCTCTATGTCGCCCATCGGGCGCTCTTCGCCGCCGCAGAGTCCCTATCGCCCTAGTCCGCGCGTGCGCGGCGCAGGCGGTGGCTGACCTGATGGAGGAGCTGTACCGGATCGCCCCGCCCGAGGGGGTATCGACGTCCCTCGGAGCGCGGTACACGGCGGAGGCCACGACAGGGCTCCTGCACGCTTGGGTCACAGGCGGGGTCGATGCGGAAACCTGAGCATCTCACGAACGATCTGCTGGCACTCATGCCGTGCGGTTCCCGCGCGCCCCCGCGCTTGTCGCGGAGAGCCGATTATGGCGGCCGCCGAGGCCGCAGGGGATTACTGCGACGCCCGATGCGTGCAGGTCCGGATCCCGATCTCTCCGGGCGTGCACATCGAGGGGGTGCTGCGACTCCCGGCTTCGGATCCGGTCGCCTCACTCGTGGTCCACGGGGCGACGGGCACGTCTTCCCACTTCTACAGGGGCTTCGCCCAGGACTTCGGTGCGGTCACGGCCGATCCGACGCGTCGGGTGCGCCTGCCGAGGCCTCAGCAGCGGGCTGGGGTGTTCCCGACGGCGGCGCAGCTGAAGCGCCTGACAGAGAACTCGCGGAAGCCGACGGGCCGATGGTGATGCTGCTGGGGACCACGGGGCCCGGATCGGTGAGCGCTGTGCGCTGACGGTGGCTGATGTGAATGTGGCGCGGTCTCGTCTGACGGTGCGCCGGTCGAAGTCGGGGCGCCCGCATGCGGCACGGGTTCGATCCCCGCGTCGCTCACAGGCTCCTGGCCCGGTTCGGGGTCAGTGCCTCCGGCCGCGAGCAGGCGCAGGAAGTGCGATTTGCTCGACCCGTTCGAGCCGAGTACTGCGACCCGATCACCGAAAAACGCGTCGAAATCGAATGCACGCATCAGACCCGTCACCTCCAGCGCCTCGCAGGTCACAACGCGCTACCCGGTCCGCCCACTGTGCAGCCGCATCTGAAGGCACTGCTCGCGAGGTTGCCCCAGCGGCGGCGCAGCTCGTCCAACCGCTCGAACCGCTGCTCCCGCGCACGGTGGTACGTGTCGAACCCGCCCGGATGCGTCCACGCAGTGTTGCCCGCAACGCCGAGTTCCAGTGTAATGATCGAGGTCGCCGTCTGGGCCAGCAGCTCACGGTCGTGACTCACGTATAGCACGCCCTTGTCCGTCGCGCGCAACTGCTCTTCCAACCAGCGCTTGCCTGGCACGTCCAGGGAGTTGTCCGGCTCATCCAACAGCAGCAGATCATCTGGGCCACGCAGCAGCGCCTCCAGCGCGAGCCCGCTTTTGCTCACCACTCGACAACGTCGACAACGACCGGTGGCGACACCGCTCGAAGGGCACCCCGAGAGCGGCGACCGTGCAGACGTCCCACAACACCTCGACGTCATAGCCGCCCACCTCGCCCCATTCAGAGATTGCTGAGGCGTAGACCAGCTGTGACTGGGTGGTGCCCTTCTTGTTCATCATGGCTTCAGAGCGTGCGAGCTGTGCGGCTGCGACGCAGATCTCCGGTGGCGAGACTGACAGTAGCAGTTCCTTGACTGTCCGGCCCGTGATGAACTGACCCATCACGCCAAAGTTACCGTCGCAAGTCACTATGCCCGAGTCCGGTGACAGTTGACCCATGACGATCCGCAGCAACGTGCTCTTGCCAGCGCCGTTCGCGCCAACGACGGCTACCTGCTCACCCGTTCCGAGGCTGAACGCGACGTTACGCAGCAATGGTCGGCCGTCAGGCAGCGTGTATGACACCGTAGCAACATCAAGATGACCCATGATTCAAAATCATCACACGTGTGATAAACGCGGGTTGGCCTGCCTGTCACCTCCATCGCCTTCATTGCGGCATGAAGGCCACTCGTGCTCTCAGCAGCCGCCCTCTCGCTTGGATCTGAGCTGGCCTGCCGCGCATCTTGCGGATCGAGGCGTAGGAGGCTGTGCGGGTTTCGCGGCGCGCGATGGCGGGGTTTGATTCCGCGTTCAGTGTGCCGAAGTCGGCGTCGTGTGCAGCAGCGTGATGACGGTGTCAAGCGGGAGGGTGCGGATGCGGTCGGGTGGCAGGTTCGGCACTACAGCAGTAACAAGATCAATCACGACAAGTTCCTCATGAGCAGAAGTCCTGCCGTCAGAAGCCCCGGACTGGCAGGGCATCAGGAAGGTCTGCCAAGTGGGTGCGCCTTGGCCTCCGCTTGTGGTGCGGGGCATGTTTAACTGCTGAATTACCGCGCTTTTCGTTGTCGAGAGAGGTGGTCAGTCCTCTAGAGCCAAAGTTCCCGTAACTCCGGGTTCCAGGAAAAATCCGGGAGCCAGACGGGAGTACATCTCGCCCGGTCCTAGTCCGATTACATCGGTGTGCACGGCTAAACAACGGATCTGGCCGAGGATCAGCACCTCATCGCCCTCGAGCGCGACTTCGCGGTACAGCTCGCATTCGCAGTAAGCCGGGCATTCGCGCAGATGCGGGATTCCGGCTGTGGAGGA
>CAKZIH010000315.1 GCA_936931335.1 uncultured Nostocoides sp.
GCAGCCCGTCGAACCGGGGGTGAGCCGTCCGCATACCGGCCCCACGGACGGCGCCGCCCGGCCGGCCAAGCGGCGTACCGGCCTCTCTCGGCTCGGCCGCGCACGCCGCCCCGAGCCGGTCGACGACGACGACGTGGACGGCTACCCCTCGTGAGCGCCTTCTCGATCGTGCGGCATACCCCGTTGACCCCGGAGCAGGCATGGGCCGCGGTGTCGGATTTCCGGGCGCACGGCGAGGTGTTCCCGGCGACGGTGATGGACCTGGATGACGACGCGCCACGGATCGGTTGGCAGTTCGCCGCCGGCACCGGCCTGGGCAAGGCGCGGCTGTGGGATCGGATGATCATCACGAAGTGGCAACCACCGGGGCCCGCGGACGCCCGCGGTGAGTTGCGGATGGTGAAAATCGGTAGGTGGCTGCGCGGCTGGGCGCATGTCGTAGTGGAGGCGGACGGGCAGGGGGCGCGAGTCACATGGACGGAGGAACTCGGCCCGCGGCCGGATCCACTGCCGCGGTTGACCGCGCCGGTCTCCAAGTGGATCGGGGAGCGGCTGTTCGCCCGGGCAGTGGATCAACTGCTGGCGCGCCCCAACGCCCGGGGCTGAGGAGCACCGCCCGGCGCGACTCGCTCTTCAATCTCGCGCTGCGGCATCCGGTCCGCACGCTCACCCTCGCGTATGTGGCCACCCGTTGCCTCGCGCTGCTGGCGATGGTGATCGCCGCCGGTTTCCAGAATCCCGCGGGCGTCGGTCACCTCGATCCCACGGTCGGCGACATTTTCGGCCTCTGGGATGCCCAGTGGTATGAGCGGATCGTCGACGAGGGCTACCCGGTGCCGCTGCCGCTGGACTCCGAGACCGGCCGAATCACTTACAGCGCGTGGGCTTTTTATCCGCTCTTCCCGTATGCCGTGAAAGCCCTCATGATCACCGGGCTGCCATTCGCGGTGACCGCCGGCATCCTCAACTTCCTACTGGGCGGGGTCGGTGCGGTGCTGGTGTGGACCATCCTGCGCCAAGCCGTGCACGCCGCGCCGCAGGCCTATCGCGACCGTCTCGCGCTGATCGCCGCCTGCCTGTGGTGCTGCTATCCGGCAACCGGGATCCTGCTGGTGCCCTATAGCGAGGCCATCGCCGTGGTCCTGGTCACCGGGGCGCTGTTGCTGATCATGCGCCGCCGCTATCTGTGGGCGGGTGCCGCGCTGCTCACCCTCGGTGCCACCCGGGCGATCGCGCCCGCCCTGGGGGTGGTGGTGCTGGTCCACCTCTTCGCGCGCTGGCGCGACGAGCGGGCCGAGGGCCGGGCCCTCTTCGTCGGCGATCGCTGGCGCATCCTCGCACTGATCCTGGCCGTCCCGATCTCCGCGCTGGCCTGGCCCACCACGGTCGGTCTGCTCACCGGACGGCCCACCGCCTTCTTCGACGTCCAGGCCGTCTGGGGTCAACGCCCTGAGCGTGGGCCCTTCGTCCTGTGGCTGGCCTGGGCTTGGGAGGAACGCGGCGCCTTCGGCGTGCTGCTCATCGCGGGGGTGGTCACCGCATACCTCATGCTCGTCGCCGGCCGGCATGGCCGCTGCCTGCCGCTGGAAGTCCGCGCCTGGGCGCTGGCCTATCCGCTCTACCTGCTCGCCGTGGTGCGCCCGATCACCAGTATGTGGCGCTTCCTGCTGCTGGATTTTCCGATCGCCGCGCTGCTCGCCTCGGTCGCCATGCGCACCTCGGTGGGTGGTCGCATTGTGCCCCACTGGCGCCGCCGGGTCGGGGTCCTATTGGTGCCGCTGCTGCTGGGGATGCTCTGGTGGACGGTCTCCTTCCTCACCTATGTGCCTTGGGACTCCTCACCCCCGTGAGCGAGGACGGATTCGGTTCCCCCCCGGAATTGGGGGATAATGGAGGCGATGGCCGAGCCCGCGCGGCACGGGTAGACGCGTCGAGCGCCCCTCGGGACGAACTCGCGCAAGAGAAGGGAAAACTGATGGCGGCAATGAAGCCTCGGACCGGTGACGGCCCCCTTGAGGTGACCAAGGAAGGGCGCGGCATCGTCCTGCGCATGCCCCTGGAGGGTGGCGGCCGGTTGGTCGTCGAAATGACCCCCGACGAGGTGCGCGCGCTCGGCACCGCGATCGACAACTGCGAGGGCCTGAAATAGGTCCCCGTCCACACTCACTATGCGCCCCGGCCCCACTTGGTGCCGGGGCGCAACTGTTAGCGCGAGCGCCCGTCCCCCGACCTAGCGCTCGTTCCGGGAGTTGTTTTCCCAGGTGGCCGGCCCTGCCCCGGCGGCATCCGCGCGACTGCCGGCAATTAGGCTGCGTCGAATGAGCCAGGCCCCGATCCCGTCGCTGCCCCCCGTCGAGATCGTCGCGCCCGGCGCCCAGACTGTCGCCGCGCGTGGCGCCGCTAGCGAGGCTGCCGCCGGCGAGAGCGCCGGGGTCGCCTATGCGGCGATCGTCGACCCCACCAGCACCGAATGGCGCGCCCAGGTCGCGGCCGAACTCTCCGCCTGGGGGATCACCGAGGCCGACGTCGACAGCCTGCTCGAGGCGTATGGCGAACCCGCCGCCGGGCAGGTACACACCATTCCGCTGGCTCGGGGGTCGCTCTCCCACATCGTGCTGGCCGCGGCAGACGACAGCGCGAGCGCGGTGCGTAAGGCTGCGGCCAGCGCCGCCCGAGCCGTCGGCCAGATCGAGGAACTCTGGCTGCACCCGACCACCGGAGGCCCGATCGACGCCGCCGTGGAAGGGGCGCTGCTGGGTGCTGCCAAGAGCCTGCACTGGGGGGCGGGGGCCACGCCATACCGGGCGCCGGCGCTGAACGTGCTCGCCGACCCGGACTCGGCCGCCGAGGCGGTGCGCCGGGGCACGGAGGGGGCCCGGGTGAGCCTGATCGCGCGAGCGCTGGCCAACACCCCGAGCAACCTCAAGAGCCCCGCCTGGCTGGCCGATGCGGCCCAGCAGATCGCCGCGCAGACCGGGCTTACCTCCCGGGTCTGGGAGGACGAGCAATTGGCCGCCGAGGGCTTCGGCGGCATCATCGCCGTGGGCCAAGGATCCGCGCGCCCGCCCCGCCTGGTGGAGCTGCGCTACGAGCCGACCGACGCGGACGGGCCGCCGATTGTCCTGGTGGGCAAGGGAATTACCTTTGACACCGGTGGCGTCAACGTCAAGCCTGCGGCCGGCATGTTGATGATGAAGACCGATATGTCCGGCGCGGCGATCGTGCTCGCGGTGCTGGCCGGGTGCCGCGCCCATGGGGTACGGCGGCGGGTCATCGGGCTTTTGCCGCTCGCGGAGAACGCGCTGGGCGGCAACTCCTATCGCCCCGACGACGTGATCACCCAATATGACGGGCGCACGGTGGAGATCGGCAATACCGACGCCGAAGGTCGCCTGGTGCTCGCCGATGCCCTGGGGTATGCCGTGCACGAACTCCAGCCGGCCGCGCTGATCGACGTGGCCACCCTGACCGGGGCCGCGCGAGTGGCGCTGGCCGGCAGCTATGGCGCCTCCTTCGGGACGGACAACAACCTGCATACCGCGATCCGGGAGGCCTGCGCGGCCGCGGGCGAACCGATGTGGGCGCTGCCCTTGGTGCCCGACTACCGCGCCGACCTGGAGTCCGAGGTTGCCGATCTCAGCCACGTCGGCCCCCGCGCCGGCGGGTCCGGGGCCGGCTCGATCACCGCCGCCCTCTTCCTGCGGGAATTCGTCGGCGAGGTCCCCTGGGTGCACCTGGACATCGCCGGGGTAGGCCGTTCGGAGAGCGACACCGGAATCCTCGCCAAGGGCGCCACGGGGTACGGTGCCCGCGGCTTGCTGCGCTGGCTGGCCGACCTACCGAAGGGATAGCCGATGGACGCCGGATACGGATTGGCCGTGCGCTGGTCGCTCACCGATGCCCCGGCCGGGGTCGCCGAGCAGCTTCGGGAGTATGTCGTGGGCACCTCCCTGGCGCGCTTCATGTTCCTCGACGGCCTGGCGTTCAAGACCTGGCGGATGGTCGAGGGGGAGTGGTTCGAGGGCACCTATGTCTTCGACAGCGCGCAGGTGCGCGATCAGTTCCGCGAGGAGTTCGCGGCCGGGGCGGCGCAGTCGCCCGGGTCGCAGATCATCGGCTCCGCGCCGGTGCTCATCGAAGACTTCGAGGTCGTCGCCATCGCGGAGGGCCCGGCCAAGTTTCGCCGCGGCCCGGGTCCCGGCCAGGCCTGAACCCAGTCAACCGTGGCGTCTAGCCGGGCCTTAAACCCACTCAACGTTTGACGGCGACCAGCAAGCCATCGCCCACCGGCAAGAGCGAGGTAATCAGCCGCTCGTCGTCACGCAGGTGTTTGCCGAGTTCGCGCAGGGCGACCGTCTGCTCGTCGCGCGCCGCGGGGTCGGCGACCTTGTCGTGCCAGAGCATATTGTCCAGCGCCAACACGCCACCTGGGCGCAGCAGGCGGATGGCGTGCTCGGCATACGCCGGGTAGTTGCCTTTGTCCGCGTCCACGAAGACCAGGTCGTAGGCGCCATCGGTCATCCGGGGCAGCACATCGAGCGCCGCCCCGGTGATCACCCGGGTGCGCTGGTGGGCGATGCCGGCCGCGGCATACGCCGCCCGGGCCGCGCGGGAGTGCTCGGCGGCCAGATCGATCGTGGTGAGCACGCCGTCCTCGGGCATGCCGTGCAGCAACCAGAGCCCGGAGGTCCCGGCGCCCGAGCCGATCTCCATGACCGCGCGCGCCCCGCTCGCCGCCGCGAGCATCCGCAGCGCGGCGCCGGCGCCGGTGCCCACCGGCACCGCCCCGAACTCGCTGCCGGAGCGACGGGCCGACTCGGTGACCGAAAGTTCGGGGACGAAGTCCTCCGCATACGACCAACTCGCCGGCTTCGGTGCGCTCATGGGGCAAACCCTATCCAGCGCTGCGGCGTCCTAGGCACGAGAGGCGATCGATACCCGACACCCAGGAATCCTTCAGCTTCGTCGGGAACGATCGAGAGCAGTTCGACGTAGTAGCCAAGGACGTGCACGCCCACAGGGGGACGGCGTCCACCGCACTTTGGAGGCAGGAATGACTTCGCTGACCGACCCGGCGACCACCACGGCGTGGTCCCCGCCGGCGTGGGAGGACATCGTGCGCGAGCACTCACCCCGCGTCTATCGGCTCGCCTACCGCTTGACCGGCAATGTGCACGACGCCGAAGACCTCACCCATGACGTCTTCATCCGGGTCTTCCGCTCGCTGGACTCCTACCAGCCGGGCAACTTCGAGGGCTGGCTGCACCGGATCACCACCAATGTCTTCTTGGACAAGATGCGCCGCAAGCAGCGCATCCGCTTCGACGCGCTCTCCGAGGAGGCCTCCGCCCGCCTGGCCAGCCGCGAGCCCGGCCCCGAGCAGACGTATGCCGATTCCCACTTCGACGACGACGTTCAGCGCGCGTTGGACGCGCTGCCGCCGGACTTCCGCGCCGCGGTCGTGCTCTGCGATATCGAGGGCCTCTCCTATGAGGAGATCGCCACCACTCTAGGGATCAAGCTCGGCACCGTGCGCTCCCGCATCCACCGCGGCCGTGCCTTGCTGCGCGAGTCGCTGGCGCACCGGGCACCGGTTGCCCCGGCCGCCGCCAA
>CAKZIH010000316.1 GCA_936931335.1 uncultured Nostocoides sp.
GTGCAGGCAACGGCCGTCGTGGCGCGGTAGGTGGTCATGGCTCCCCTGTCTCGCGGCCTGTTGGCCGCGTCGTGATGGCACATCCCGAGTTCCCCCTAGGTCCGTGCAGTCATGCCGTGCCCCCGACTAGGGCCCCGGTGCGGCGATCCTAGGAACGGCCCGGAAGTGGCGCAGGGTTTTGCGCAAACTCCTCGGCGAGGAGGACTTTGGCGGTTCCGGAACGGGCCGGCGGTCCGGCTGATTAACTGGCCGCAGAACCGAGGGGGTACTGATGGCACGTAGGACGGGGCCGATTGCCGGGGTTCTGGCGGCCGTGGGGATGGTGTGGCTGACGGCGCCGACTGGGGCGGCGGGAACTGTCAGCGCCGACCCGGCCGCAGCAGGAGCGCAGTCCGGGCCAGGGGAGCGGGCGCGGTCGTGGAGCATCGAGACCGTCCTGACCGACCCCGGCGGAGTCGCACCGCTGTATCCCGCGGGCGCAGTCAGCGCCCCGGACGGCACGGTGTATGTCGCGAGTTCCGGTAGCGACGATGTTGTCGAGGTGACGCCCGTGGGGGGCCAACGGCCCCTGCGGGTACCCGGCCTGGACCGGCCGCGCGATATCGCGATCGACGGTCAGGGGCGTCTGCTGATCTTGGACACGACCGATAACGAGTTGGTGATCGCTACCCGGACCGGCACGGTGCTCAAGGTGCTCCGGCCAGGGTTGAAGTCGGCTTTCGGGGTGTCCAGTGATGGATCCGGGATCTATGTCGCGGACACCTACCATGGCCGGATTCTCAAGCTGGACGCCGCGTCTGGGGCGCTGAAGTGGCAACAAAAGACGTGCTCGGGCAGCTTCTCCCGGCCCCGGGATGTGGCTGTGGGCAGCGATGGCGGGGTCTATGTCGCGGACACTGACCATAACCGGATCGCGGTTCTTGACCCGGCCACCGGGGCTTGTCGGCGCAGCTTCGGCTCCTCCGGCGGTGGCAATGGCCAGTTCCGTGGACCGCGGTCACTCGCCTCAGACGGCCGTGGCGGGTTCTATATTGCCGAGGCTTTTGGGCGCCGGGTACAGCACGTGAGCAATACCGGCGTTTTTCTCGCCACCTCGATCCCGAATTCCCCCTCGTTGCGGGCACCCTCGTGCGTCCTGCGCATTGGGGAAAAGGTGGGCGTGTGTGACACCTTTGAATACCGGATCGCCCTCTATGCCGAGTCCAAGACCACCCTGGCCCCGGCCGGACAGCTCGCCGGTCCACGTCCGGTGGGCGGCGGGTTCAATGAGCCCTTCGGAGTGGCCTTCGGCCCGGACCGTTCCATGTACGTCACGGATATGTTCAACCACCGGGTGCAGAAGTTCCGGCCGAACCGAACCTTCGAGCGGGAGTGGGGTGGGTTCGGAACTGCCGCGACGTCGTTCACCTTTCCGCGGGGGATCACCGTCGCTGCCAATGGTCAGGTGGTGGTCACCGACAGTGAGAACGACCGCATCTCCTATTTCACGCAGGACGGAAGCCTGCTCAAGTCGATCCGGGCTCGGCACGACCGCACCGGGTGGCCGCACCAGACGGTGGTCGCCCCGGACGGCAGCCTGTGGGTCGCCGACACCTATAAGAACCGGGTCTTGCACCTCACGGACGACGGCACGGTCCTGGGGCAGTTCACCGGGGGTGGCTCCATCAGCACACCGCGAGGGATCGCCATTGATCGCGCCGGCATGGTGTATGTCGCCAATAGTGGGCGCAACAGCGTGGAGAAATACACCCCAGACGGGTCCCGAGTCGCAGTGCTCGCGACGGCGGGGAATGGTCCCACGCAGGTCCGCCTCCCGTGGAACCTGACCATTGACGGGACGGGTGGCGCTGAGTGGCTCTATGTCGCCGATGGCAACAATGACCGAGTCCTGGTCCTCACCACGGCCGGGGCGCCCGTCGGCACCATCGGAACTGGGGCGAACGGGGCAGCCGCCTTCCATAGTCCCCGAGGTGTGGCAGTCGAGCCCGGCACCGGCAAAGTCGCGGTCACCGACTTCTATGGCCATGACGTGACGATCTGGAGTCGCTGACCGGTCCGATCTCGGTCGAGGGCCCGCTCCTCGCCCGGCAGCAGCCCGGCTTGTGCTGGTGGGGGACTGGTGAGTTAGTTAGCTTAGGCAATGAGATAAGCTAACTAATAATGACTGAATCCGCGCCCCGCTCACCGATGGCCCGCGTCGACGAGGTGAGCCGCTTGGCCGCCGAACTGCGCCTGGCCTGTATGCGGATCTCCCGCCGGGTGCGCTTCGAGAGCACGGATGTCCTTGCCCCGCACCAGTTCTCGGTGCTCGCCCGGCTGGAGGAGCGAGCGCGCAGCGCCGGCGAGCTGGCCGAACTCGAGCGCGTCTCGGCGCCCTCGATGACCCGCACGGTGGCAGCCCTCGTCGAGCGCGGCCTGATCGCGCGGTCCGCGAATCCGGCGGACGGGCGAATCGTCATACTGACGCTGAGCGAGGCCGGGGCGAGTGTGCTGCGCCAGGTCCGCGAGGCGCGCGAGGAGTGGATGGTCAGCCGGATCGGGCAGTTGAGCCGCCGAGACCGGGAGTTGCTCGAGCGCGCGGCGGTGTTGCTGCATCGGGTGGCCGAGCAGTGAGCCCGACCTTCCATTCCCTGAGCATCCGCAACTACCGCATCTGGTTCTTCGGCGCGCTCGTCTCCAATATCGGCACCTGGATGGCCCGGGTGGCCCAGGACTGGCTGGTGCTCACCGAGCTCACGGATCACTCCGCGATCGCACTGGGCATCGTCACCGGCCTGCAATTCCTGCCCTTCCTCCTGCTGGCTCCGGTCGCCGGCGCGATCGCCGACCGGCTGCCCAAGCGCGAGTTGCTTCTGATCACCCAGGCGGCACTCGGCGTGGTCTCGCTGATCACCGGTGTCCTGGCGGTGACCGGGGTAGCCCAGCTCTGGCATGTCTACCTCCTGGCCCTGCTGCAGGGCCTGGCCACGGCGGTGGACAACCCCGCCCGCCAGGCCTTCGTCTCTGAACTGGTGCCGCCCAGTCGCCTGGCCAATGCCGTTGCGCTCAATAGCGCGTCGTTCAATGCCGGCCGGTTGGTGGGGCCCGGGGTCGCCGGGCTGGTCATCGCGGCATTCGGGACCGGGGTGGCCCTGATCATCAATGCGGCGACCTTCGGCGCCGTGCTGGGCTCCCTGCTGCTGCTGGACCGGGCAAAGCTGACCCCGGCCCCGCTGCAACGGGGGCGCGGCGCGATCCGGGAGGGGCTGGCATACGTGCGCGGGCGCTCGGACATCCGACTGGTGATGCGGCTGGTCTTCGTGGTGGGGACCTTTGGGCTCAACTTCCAGTTGACGATGGCGCTGATGGCCACGCAGGTATATGGCAAGGGTGCCGAAGAGTTCGGGCTACTCGGCTCGATCATGGCGATCGGGTCGCTCACGGCCGCCTTGGCCTCGGCGCGCCGGGCCAACCCTCGCCTGCGTCACCTGCTGATCTCGCTGGCCGCCTTCACCGTCTCGGCGGGCGCGGCGGCGCTAGCGCCGACATACGCCCTCTTCGCGGTGCTGCTCGTGCCTGTGGGGCTCTCGGCGTTGACCGCGCTCACCACGGCGAACGCCATGGTCCAGTTGCGGACGGCGCCCGAGATGCGCGGGCGGGTGATGGCGCTTTATATGACGGTCTTCATGGGCGGCACGCCGATCGGGGCCCCGCTGGTGGGGTGGATCGGCGACACCTTCGGCGCCCGGTGGACGATCGGCATCGGACCCGTGGCCGTGGGTATGACCTTGCTCGCCGTGGGGGCGCACCTGTGGCGGGTGGAAGATGTCCATGTGCAGTTGAACTCCC
>CAKZIH010000317.1 GCA_936931335.1 uncultured Nostocoides sp.
CGTCGCTTGTCCTGATTCAAAGTCAGGCGGGCCCTGCCAGCAGACCAACCGGGGATCGCGCGCCATACGGGCGGCGGCGAGCTAGCCCCATACGACGTGGGCGAGCCCCCATAGCCTAGGGCAGGGGAGAATGGCGCGATGAGCCCAGCCAGCAAGCGCCCCCCTACTCGCTCCGGGGCGCGGATGACCGGCAGTCAGCGGCGCGAGCAGCTGATCGCAGTGGGGCGGCACCTCTTCGCCGAGCGGGGGTTCGAGGGCAGCAGCGTCGAGGAGATCGCCGCGTCGGCCAAGGTGTCCAAGCCGGTGATTTATGAGCACTTCGGCGGCAAGGAGGGGCTCTATGCCGTGGTGGTCGACCGCGAGATCGGCGATCTGACCGCCCGGATCACTCAGGTCCTCAACTCCGAAGGCCCGCCGCGGGCGCTGATCGAGCGGGCGGCGCTCTCGCTGCTGGACTACATCGAGGAAGAGGCCGACGGCTTCCGGATCCTGGTGCGCGACTCCCCGCCCGGGCAAGCGACGGGCTCCTTCGCCAGCCTGATGAGCGATGTGGCCACGCAGGTGGAGCACCTGCTGGCCGCGCAGTTCAACGCCCGCGGGCTGGAGCCGAAGGCCGCGCCGATGTACGCGCAGATGCTGGTCGGCATGGTGGCGCTCACCGGGCAGTGGTGGATGGACTCCACCCGCAAGTTCTCCCGTGCCGAGGTTGCCGCGCACCTGGTGAACCTGGCGTGGAATGGGCTGACCGGGCTGGAGCCGAAGCCGGTCCTGCGCTCGGCCACCTGAGCCCCGCCCCGGTTGGCGGCATACCCCGGTTGGGGCGGCACACCCCGGCCGTGTCGGCGAACCCCGGGAGCAGGTCGCCGAAGGGGCGGGCGCGCTCGCCGGCATACCGGGCGTACTGACCGGGGCCCAGGTAGGTGACATGCCGACTCCTTTCCCCTCTAGGCGGGCCGCCGCGAGGTATCTCGATATCAAGATACTTGATGGCTAGACTAGCGCGGTGACCTCGCCCGAGAAGCCCACGCCGCCCGACGCGGTCGACGGGATCGTCGCGGCCTGGCGCCGAGAGCGCCCCGACCTCGACGTCTCCCCGCTGCAGATCCTGTCCCGGGTGAGCCGCCTGGCGCGTCAGCTCGATTTGGCGCGAGGCAACGCCTTCGGTGAGTTCGGACTGGAGACCTGGGAGTTCGACGTGCTCAGCGCGCTGCGGCGGGCCGGCGCGCCCTATCAGCTCTCTCCCGGCAACCTGCTCGCGGCGACCCTGGTCACCAGCGGCACCATGACCAACCGCATCGACCGGCTCCAAAAGCGCGGCCTGGTGCGCCGCCTGCCCTCCCCCAGCGATCGCCGCGGGGTACTCGTGGAACTCACCCCCGCCGGCGCCGACGCCGTTGACGGCGCGCTGAGCGCGCTGCTGGAGCACGAGCGGACGATCCTGGATCACCTGGATGCGGGGCAACAGGAGCAGCTCGCCGACTACCTGCGCTCGGTGCAGGTCGGCCTGGACTGACCCGCGGCCCGGAGGGCCACTAGCGATCAGCGGGTAGGGAAATCGGTGCCCTGGCGCCGTTTTCGCCACCCAATCCCCTGGACCGCGCCCATGTCGCTACCCGCTCAGCCTGCGACCTCGGCGTACTCCAGCCACTCCTCTTCCAGCTCGGACTGCTCGGTCTCGAGCGTGCGGAGTTTGCCGGTCAGTTCGGTCAGCGCCACATGGTCGCCGGCCTGTTCGGCCATGTCCGTATGCAGTCGCTGCGTCTGCTCGCTGAGGCGGGCCAGTCGTCGCTCGATGCGGGCGATCTGCTTGCGGGCTTCGCGCACCTCCGCCGGCGTGGGACCGGCCGCGGCGTCCGGGGAACTCGCCCCCGGGCCGCCGCCCGGGCCACGCACCGAACCGGCGGCTGCGCTCGGGGCGGGAGCACCCGGCATACCGGCTCCGGCCTGACGTAAGGCGAGATATTCGTCGACGCCGCGCGGCAGGCCGCGCAGTCGGCCGTCGCCGAGCAGCGCGAGCTGGGTGTCGGTGATGCGCTCGATCAGGTAGCGGTCGTGGGAGACCACGACCAGCGTGCCGGCCCAGCCGTCGAGCAGGTCCTCCAACGCGGTCAGGGAGTCGATGTCCAGGTCATTGGTGGGTTCGTCGAGCAGCAGGACATTGGGCTCGTCGAGCAGCACCCGCAGAATCTGCAGGCGGCGTCGCTCGCCGCCGGAGAGATCGCCGACCCGCGCCTGCTGGCGCGGGCCGGGGAAGCCGAGGCGCTTGGCTAGGCTGGAGGCGCTCACCTGCTTGCCGCCGAGCATCGTGGAGGTGCGCACCGATTCCACGGCCTCGATCACCTTCGCGCCGGCGAGCGCCTCGAGCTCCTTGACCTCCTGGCTGACCACGCCGATCCGCACGGTGACCCCGACCTTGCGCCGGCCCGAATCCAACGGCTGGGTCCCGGCCAGCACCTTGAGCACGGTCGATTTCCCCGAACCATTGACCCCGACCAGGCCGATCCGGGCGCCGGGCGCGAGCTGCCAGGTGGCGCGCTGCAGGATGGTCTGCTCGCCGAAGGCCAACGAGGCGTCGTGCAGGTCGATGACGTCTTTGCCAAGGCGAGCGGTGGCAAAGCGCATCAACTCCACCGAATCGCGCGGCGGCGGTTCCTGCTCGATGAGCGCCGAGGCGGCCTCGATGCGGAACTTCGGCTTGCTCGTGCGCGCCGGGGCACCGCGGCGCAGCCAGGCGAGTTCCTTGCGCAGCAGGTTGTCGCGACGTTCCGCGGTCACCTGGGCGATCCGCTCCCGTTCGGCCCGCGCGAGGACGTATGCCGCATACCCTCCGTCATAGGCCTCGACCCGCCCGCCGACGACCTCCCAGGTCTGGGTGGCCACTTCATCCAGGAACCACCGGTCGTGGGTGACCACCACCAGGGCGCGCTCGGGCGAGGCCCAGGTCCCCGCCAGGTATGCCGCCAGCCAGGCCACCCCCTCCACGTCCAAGTGGTTCGTCGGCTCGTCGAGCAGCAGCAGGTCGGTGTCGGCGACCAGCGCGGCAGCCAGCGCGACCCGGCGCCGTTCCCCACCGGACATGGTCGCGACGGTGGCGTTCAGGCCGCCCACTGCCGAGGCACTGTCGTCACCGAGCAGGCCGGCGAGGACTTCGCGGATGCGGGCCTGCCCCGACCATTCGTGCTCGGCCAGACCGGGCAACACGATCTCGCGCACGGTGGCGTCCGGGTCGAGGGTGTCGGCCTGGGCGACCACACTGATGCGCAGGCCACCGGTCTGGGTGACCCGGCCGCTGTCGATGGTCCGGGTCTGGGTCATCACGCCGAGCAGGGTGGACTTGCCACCGCCATTGGCACCGACCACGCCGATGCGGTCACCGGTCTGCACGCCGAGGGAGACCTCGTCCAGCACAGTGATGATGCCCGAATGGACGGTGACGCGTTCCAGGTTGATCAGGTTGGCCATCAGGAGGGGCCCACCTCAGGGGCGCAGGTGGTTGCCGGGCCGGTCGCCTTGCGCACATCGGCAGCCTCGCCGGAGGCGGTGAGCGCGACGGCGAGGTCGATCGCGGATTCGGCGTCCTTCGCCAGGAACGCCAGGGTGGGACCGGAGCCGGACACCAGTCCGGCCAGGGCGCCATACTCCATACCGGCGGCGAGGACGCGTTCCAAGGCCGGCTGCAAGTGCAGCGCGGCCGGTTGCAGGTCGTTGTGCAGGCAGTCCGCGAGTGCGTGCGGGTCGCCGGCGGCGAGCGCGGTGAGCAGCGCCGTGTCGCGCTGCGGTTGCGCGACGTGCGCGTCGGCACGCAAGCGGTCGCAG
>CAKZIH010000318.1 GCA_936931335.1 uncultured Nostocoides sp.
CCTTGAATCCTTGACGGGGCGCATTGGGATGTCGTCTGCAGCCGCCCTCTCAAGGATGGCGCGACCGAGCGGATGGCTTGACCCGCTTTCCACGGTGGCCGCCAGCCCGAGCATGGTCCGTTCGGAGCCAGAGAGGGCGAGGACGTCGGTGACGCGCGGGCGCCCCTCGGTTAGGGTGCCGGTCTTGTCGAAGGCAACGGTGCGGACACGCCCGATGGTCTCCAGAGCGCCGCCGCCCTTTACCAGCAGACCGCGCCGGGTTCCGACCGCGAGGCCGGAGGCGATGGCGGCGGGCGTTGAGAGAACGAGGGCGCAGGGACAGGCGACAAGCAGCAACGCCAAACCGCGGTAAATCCAAGTGTCCCAGTCGGCGCCGAGCAGGAGTGGCGGCGCTACGGCGACCAGTGCGGCGACGGCCACGGCGATGGGCGTGTAGATAGCCGAAAACCGCTCGATGAAGCGGGCCGTGGGTGCCTTGGCCTCCTGCGCCTCCTCCACGAGCCGAATGATGCGGGCGATGGTGTTGTCCGAGGCAGGCTTGCTCACCCGGACCTGGAGCGCGCCGGAAGCGTTGACGCTGCCCGCGAAGACCGAGGCCCCCTCGACCTTGGGCACCGGCACGGATTCACCGGTAACTGGGCTCTCGTCGACCTCGGATTCACCCTCGGCCACCTCGCCGTCCGCCGAGACGCGGTCACCCGGGCGAACCAAGACGAGGTCACCGACCCTGAGGCTGGCGGCGGGCACCTCTCGTGCCGCGCCACCCTCGATGCGCAGCGCCGTCCTCGGAACCAGGGCGCCCAGCGCCTCGATGCCCGCACGGGCGCGCCCGGCGGCGACGCCCTCGAGTAGCTCACCGATAGTGAACAGGAACACGACGACTGCAGCCTCGGAGGTTGCGCCGATGGCGATGGCGCCGACCGTTGCGATCGACATCAGCATCTCGATGCTGAAGGGCGACCCAGCCCGCGCGGCGGCGACCGCCTTTCGGCCGAAGAAGGCGAGACCAAGTAAGGCGGCGGGCAGGTAGGCCCAGTGGCCCAGGGCGGGCACGGCGAGGGAGGCGGCGAACCCGGCCGCAGTCAACCCGCCCAGCACGGCGGCGAGTTGAGCCTTTGCGCCTTTCCACCAGGGCTGGCGGACGGAACTGCGAACCTCGGCCTCGGCCGCGGTGCCCGGTTCACCAGGGATCACCTGTGGCGCCTCGACCCGCGACATGCCGTAGCCGAGCTTGCGGACCTGGTCCTCGACAGCCGTCCGAGGCGTCGCTGCCTCGTCTAGCCGGAAGGCCAGGATCTGGGTGCCGTAGTTGACCCTGATGTCCTCGGCGCCCGCCACCCGGCCAACGGCCGTTTCGATCTTGGACGCACAAGAGGGACAATCCATGCCCTCGACCCGGTACCGCAGGGCCGCCCGGGGCCTCGCGTCCATCTCCGCCAGTTTGCTGTCCGCCATCGCCAGCCTCCGTGATCGCCGCCCTATGTATGGGACCTACAGCGACTGTAGGTTCAAGGGCTGCGTCGAAGCGCCGCAGGCCGGTCAATATCCGCGAACGCAACGCTTCCGGCACCGTTCAGGGCCTACGACACAAGGCAGGAGGGCGGTCATGGTGGTGGGTTCGACCCCGGCGGCACAGGCAGCTGCACTTTATGAGCAGGACTTCGTGGCGTGGACCCGGCAGCAGGCGTCCGCCCTGCGCTCAGCGCAACACGGGGGTGTCGAAGCGATCGGGCTCGACTACGAGCACCTTGCCAGGGAGATCGAGCGCCTAGGCGAGAACCAGGAACGCGCGGAGGACCGCGCGGACCCATCGGGGGCGGACGCCCCCATCTGATGGCCGGTGCCTGGCTCTACACCCTGATCCCTGCCTCAGCGACGGTGCTCGGTGCCGCGATCGCTGTCTGGCGGCCACCTGGCCCGAGGGTCGCCGCCGCGATTCAGCACTTCGCCGCAGGCGTGGTCTTCGCCGCGGCGGCGGGCGAGATCCTGCCCGACCTGAAGCACGAGGGCGCAGCCCTGCCGGTGGCACTCGGGGGCGCCATCGGCGTCGCACTCATGCTGTTAGTCCGGCGTCTCGGTGAAGGTGCCCGGGGCGGCATCGCTCTCGCGGCGGTGGTCGGGGTGGACGTCCTCATAGACGGCCTCGTGCTGGGCCTCGGCTTCGCCGCGGGGCCGCGCGAAGGCCTGCTCTTGACCATCGCCCTCACGGTCGAGGTGCTGTTCCTCGGCCTGTCGGTGACGACCGAACTGCGGCCTACGTTGGGTTCGTCTGCGCGGACCGTCCTGGCTGTCGCTGGGCTTGCGATGCTG
>CAKZIH010000319.1 GCA_936931335.1 uncultured Nostocoides sp.
GCCGGCACCCGGTGCGTTCGTATGCTGGAGCGGATGTCCTCCCTGCCGGCCGACCCCAGGCCCTCCCGGTCCCGGGTCAACTCGCTGGACGCGGCACGGGGCGTGATGCTGATCCTGAGCGTGAGCGCGGAGGCAGTGCTGGCGCCCCGGCCGGCGGCCTTCGTCCATACCAAATGGGTCGGGCTGCACTATTACGACTGGATCTTCCCGCTCTTCGTGGCCCTGTCCGGCTGCGGTATGGCGTTCGCCTTCCGCTCGGGGGTCAACTGGCGGCGCAATGCGCGCCGGGCGCTGGTGCTGATCCTCGCCGGGCTGGCCTACAACTATGTGGTCGCCCCCGAGCGCGGCCTGGCGCAACTGCGGGTCACCGGGGTGTTGCAGATGTATGCCGCCCTGGTCGTCCTCGTCGCGCTCCTGCACCGCTTCCTGCGCACGGCCGGACAGTGGGCGGTCTTCACCCTGGTGTGGTCGGTGGCGCTGACTCTGTATTGGTGGGCGATCTCGCGAGGGTGCACCGGCGGGATGCCGCAGCCGACGTGCAATCCCACGCTGGGTATCGACGGTGTCGTTGGGCTGGATCACCTGTACCGACTCGGGGCGCGCGGTTTCGAGCCGGAAGGCGTGCTCGGCATCCTGGGTGCCCTCTCGACCGCGGCCGCGGGAGTGACCGCCGGGCACCTGCTCAAGGCGCCCGGTGAGCACCGACATCGCACCGCGCAGTTGTTGGTGTGGACCGCGATCACGGCCGGGGTTGGGGTGGCGCTGTGGCGGGTGGTGCCCGGACTCAAGTGGCTGTGGACACCGTCATACGGGCTCGTCACGGCCACCGCCGGGCTGGCTTTGCTGGCGCTGCTCTATTGGCTCGTGGACGAGGGCCCGCTAGCCGGGCTCATGGTCCGCCTGAGCCACCCGCTGCGGGCCCTGGGGCGCAACAGCCTGCTGGTGTACTTCGGCTCGCATGTGGTGATGATGCTGCTGCTGCGCGTCGGGGACCCGGCGCTGCCCTACCGGATGGCGAACTGGTTCACCTGGACCGGGCACCCATACGTGGCCTGGGTGGTGGTCTCGGTGCTCGCCTGGTGGGCCCTGGCCCTGGTCCTCGACCGCCGCCGCGTCTACATACGTGCGTGACCGCCCGCTGACCTCAACTTTCCCGCCCAGTGCCGGAAGGTGTCGCTTTGGGAGAGAACATTTCCCTCCCAAAGCGGCACTTTTCCGCCCAGGGCGGATGAGGAACCAGTCGCAAACCCGACTCGTGCGAGGGGATCGAGTCGTCGGCGTCAGGCAGATTTGCCCGTGAGGTGCCCGACGGCGAGCTTGCCGAGAGCATTCGCCGCAAGCGGGCTGTCCCCGGTCAGCAGACGACGATCGGCGTGCACGGTGCCCTTCATGTCGTCGTTGATTAGGGTCACGCCCTGGGCGAGCAGGGCGTCACCGAGAGCCCAGGTGATCTTGCCCGGCAGGTACCCGATCTCGACGTTGGCGCCCTGGTCGAGGGAGTCAGGGAACACGGCGATGCTGTAGCCGTCGAATGGCTTCTCGCCGTCCTGGGCGGCGGCGAGAAGCGCGGCTGGCCCGTGGCAGAGGGTGACGATGTATCGCTGCGCTTCGAGGGCCCAGCGCAGCACCGCACCGACGTTCTCGTCGTTCTGCAGGGAGATCATCGCGCCGTGGCCACCGGGAATGAAGACGGCGGCGTAGTCGCTTTCGGCGCCGAGGTCGTTCTGCACGACGTCAGCGAGGTTCTTCGGCTCACGGATCTGCGGGAGCAGCGCGTCGAAGGCCTCCTTCACGGCGTCGTCCTTGTCGGGGAATGCCCAGTACTCGAACTTGCCCATGAGGCCGGACGGCGTGGCGATCTCGACATCGAAACCGGCTTCGGTCAGGTGCATGAGCGGCAGCAGCGTCTCGACGGGGTGATTGCCGGTGCTGAACAGCTTGCCGCCCTCGACGGGCAGATAACGCTCGTCGACCAAGATGGCAAGGATCTTCTTCGGCCCCGTGCTCACGGTGCTCTTCACCGCGTCGGAGTAGTCGCTCTTCGACTTTACGTACAGCCCGAGCGAGAAATCCGAGGGGAAGTACGCCTCGTGCTCGGCGCTGTCGGGGGTGGGCTTTTTCGAAGCAAACATGGTCAGACCTCCGGTGCGAGAACATGATTCGCCAGCGACGGCACGTCCCGAGCGAATAAATCTCTACAACTGTCGCACAGGGTGCTCACGCCCAAGGCGGCCGCGGTCCCGCCCAATAGCGCCGCGCGTCGAACCGTGGTCACCCTCGCCCTTCAGTCCCATCCCGGTATGGCGTCACCCCGGCAGTCCCGGCCCACCCGCCCGGACGCTTTGGGCGGGAAAGTAGCGCTGCGGGAGAGAACATTTCCCTCCCAAAGAGGCACTTTTCCGCCCTGGGCGGGAAAGTTGTCAACTCAGCCGGCGTCGAGGGCGGCGATGATGCGGGGGCGCAGCTCGGCGGCGGGGATGAGCTCGTCGACGGAGCCGACCTCGACCGCCCGGTGGATGCTGTGCACGCTGTCGAACTCGCCGGCCACCGTGCTCACCATCTCCGCCCGGATGGCGGGGCGCAGTACGTCGAGCTCGGCGCGCAGGGTGCCGCGCTCCTCCTCGCCGGCCGCCGCCAGCCGCTCCTCCAGGGCCGCGACCCGCGGATCTGCGGCGGCGCGGGCGTCGACCTCGCGGCTGAACACCACCGCAGCCGCCGGGGCGCCACCGATCACCGAGGCGAACGAGCCCTCCAGGGCCAGCACCGTCATTCGGGGGTTGAGCGCCTTGGAGAAGACCACGAAGGCACCGCCGTGATAGCGGGAGATGACCACGAAGACGATCGGGCCGTCGAAGTTGACGATGGCCCGGCCGATCTCCGCGCCATACTCCAACTGCAGATTGCGCATCGAGTCCGGAGAGCCGTCGAAGCCCGATAGGTTCGCCAGCACCACCAGCGGCCGGTTGCCGGAGGCCGCATTGATGGCCCGGGCGACCTTCTTGGACGAGCGTGGGAAGAGCGTGCCCGCGGTGTACACATCCGGCCCGTCAGCCGGCGGGAACCCCTGCCGCGGAACGGATTTGCTCTCAATCCCGATGAGGCAGACGGAGTGCCCCCCGAGGCGGGTATCGGTGACAACGGCCGTCTCGGCATCCGCCATACCGGCCCAGCGCTCCAGGAGTTCGCTGTCCTGATCGGCGAGGGCCCGCATGACGGTGCGGATGTCGAAGGGCTTCTTGCGGTCGGGATTGGTCAGCGGCGACCAGATATCCCCAACCGTGGTGAAGTCGCTGCCCTCGAGCACATGCGGGTATGCCGTGACATCCCGCTCCACCGGGTCGCTGGTCTCCGCATGCCGCGGGGCGCTCTCGTCCGGCGCGACATAGGTCGCGTCATAGTGCGCCAGCAGCACCTCCATCGCGCCGGCGAAGTCGCGGGCCCAATACTGCGCCTGACCATTCGGGCCCATCACCCGGTCATAGCCGCCGATGCCGAAGTTGTCCTCGGCGCTGACGCCGCCGGAGAAGTCCAGGGACTGCTTGCCGGTGAGCACCATGGCGCTGTCCGGGGTCATCACCAGGATGCCCTTGGTATGCATGAGCATCGTCGCCTCGGCGTTCCAATAGGGCTGTGCCCCCACATTGATGCCGGCGACCACGACATTGATCTCGTGCCCGTCCTGGGTGAACTCGACGATCCGCTTGAGCGCGGCGGCGATCCAGTCCATGTTCTCGGTCCCAGAGTCCATCGCGATCCGCGCACCGGCCGAGAGCGCGAACCACTCCACCGGCAGCCCGTTCTCCTCGGCCAGGTCGAGGGCGGCGATGATGCGCCGGCATTCGGCTTCGGCGATCGACCCGAGCGAGCGCAACGGATCCCCGCACAGCAGGACCCGCTCGATACCCTCCGGATGCAGATCGGTCGGCGTACGCACGACACCGCAGATGATGCCCGCGGTGTTGCGCCCGGGCGCCCGGTCCACCGGCACCAGGACACCGCTCTCGTCCAGGTCGTATTCGGTGACCACCCCGCCCTCACCGGCGATGAGCGCATGCAACTCGTAGGGATAGACCTGGCCGCGGCGCCGGGCGCGCAGCACTTTCTCCGCATACGAATCCAGGGACGCGAGCCGGGTGGTGGCGGGGGTCTCGATCGCCAGGGTGACGCCAGCCCCGGGCTGAGCGGCAAAGCGCAGCACCAGCGGATAGACCTCACCCCCGGTGGGCGCGATCCGCCCCTCGATGAGGACCTCCTCGATCCCGGCTCCGGCGGTCATCGGCGCGATCCGGGACTGCAGGGCGGTGAGCTGGTCGAGATCGGCCTCCACGACCGGCCAGACGTGCACCCATACGTGATTCATGTCCAAGCGGTTGTCCCGGGTGGCCAAGGTGGACCGGGCGCGCCGGATCGCCTCCATGCAGTTGGCCAGCGCGCGCTCGACGTGGGGCAGGCCGACCACGGCCCCACTGTCGTCGCGTTCCACGGAGACCTGGCGCACCTGCGCCAGCGCAACGAGCCGCTGGTCAGCGGGGGTGTCCCGGCCCACCGCGTGGATGAGCACCACATCCTCGGGGGCGTCCAGCCGGGTGATCTCGAAGTCCCGCAGGCGCCACAGGTTGAGCCGGCGCCCCACCATAGGGTGTACCCCGCGGACCGGCAAATCCTCACTGAGGCTGCCGTTCGGCTGCGGCCGCAGGGTGACATACCCGACGTCGGTGCCCGGCTCGCGGATGATCCCGATCGCGATCCGGCGCAGGCCGGCGACGAACGGTAACCGCGCGCACCGCTGCGCGAGGGCGGCGGCGGCCTCGTCGGGGTCGGCGGGTAGCTCCGGAGCGACGAGATAGAGGTCGACCACGGCCTGGCGCCCGGCGTCCGGGGCCGCGGCGACCAATTCGCTGAGCATAGCCGTCAGCGGGCCGCTCTCGGTCAGCTCGACGAGCGAGCCGACCGTGGAGACGACATGGGTGGGCCGTTCGTCGAGGGTGTAGTCGGCCGCGGCATACGGGCGACCGTCGACCTGGGCCTCGATCAGGTCCGTGAGCTCGTGCTCGCGGTAGTGGCGGCGCAGCAGCACCGACAGCATCGGCTCCGAGGCCTGCGGCCCGGCGCTCCACCGGTCGGCGAGGAAGTTGACGATCCGCTCCGGTATGTCGGCCAGCGCCTCCATCCGCTCGGTGCGCTCGGCGCCCGCCGGCAGCGCGGCCAGCGCGGCCAACTCAGGCCCGACCGCGGCGAGCGCGCGGCGGCGGTCCGCGTCCACCGTCGGCTGGTCGAACCAGCGGAAGCGGACGCTGCGCGCCTGGTCACCGATGGCGGGGAAGCGCAGTTGGGTGGCCCGGATGAGTTGGTCGAGCACCGCTCGGCCGGCATCGGCCTCGGCACCGGTGGGCACCGGCTGATGCGACCACTTCTCCAACACGGTGGTCGCCATGCGGACCTCGGCGGCGGAGCGCTGCTGGGCCAGGAACATCCGGAAGACCGCCCGCTCCAACTCCGGGGTGCGCTCCAGCGAGTCGACGCCATAGTGGCTGAGCACCCGGGCCAGCCGGTCGCGGAAGCGCTGCGGCAGACCACCCCGGTCGGCGTCCAGGCTGCGCAAATAGGTCTGGAAGAACTCCCGAGAGGAGTGGATCCGGGTGTCCTCGTTGAGGTCCTCGTCGACCGGGCGGTTGCGGCTCAGTTCCGCGAAGTCCGCCAGGGTGCGCAGCATTCCCGCCTCCGCCGCGAACGGCGATTCGCCGGCCGCGACCAGCGCGTCTCGCGCCGAAACATATTGCCGCAGAGCGGCATCGATGCTCGACCCCTCGACGTCATAGCCGAGCACCATGCCCTCCATCAGGGCCTGGGCCCGGGCAAAGGCCTCCGCCGGGGAGCTCTCCGCGCGAGCGGCGGGCAGGTCCAATTCCACCCGCGGGGCGGCCGCGGCCGGGGCGTCGCTGTCGTCGCCGACCGGCTCCAGCTTGGCCAAGGCGGTGCCCGTCTCGACCTGGGTGCCGGCGCGGACCAGGAGTTCCTTGACCCGGGCGGTGAACGGCGCGGGCAGCACCGTCTCCATCTTCATGGACTCCAGCACCAGCACCGGGGCACCGGCGGCCACCTCGGCCCCGGCGGCAACCGGGGTCGCCACGACCAGCGCGGGGGCCTGCGCGCGCAACACCCCGCCCTCATCCCGGCTGACCCGGTGCGCCACACCGTCGACCTCGATGGTGTGCACCGGGCCGTGGCTGGCCGTGACCAGCCGATAGCTGTGTCCGCCGAGGGTCAGGCGACTGGCATGCTCGCCCAGCCGGCGCAAAGTCACATCGGCGCTGCGCACCTGCGCCCCGCCCTCGACCACGGCGCGGAAGGTGCGCGGGCCGAGTCGATAGATCGTCACCTTGTAGGGCGTGCCCCGCAGCTTCAACTCCACCGGGGCGCCGACGGCATGCTGCACCTGGGGCCGGCCACCCCGGGCGGTCTCGAAGAGCCGGGCGCGTTCGATGGCCTCGGCATCCTCATAGGCGTCGATGCCGGCCGCGATCAGCGCGACCCCGGTATGCGCGTCGCTGACCAGTCGGCCCTCGCCGCGCACCCGGTCGATCCAGCCGGTGTCGGCGGTGCCGTCGATGACCTCGGGCTGATCCAACAGTGCGAGGACGAAGCTCTTATTGGTCGCCCCACCCTCGATCACCACGGTGGTCTCGCCCATCGCACGGCGCAGGCGGGCTAGCGCCTCGTCACGGTCACGGCCATACGCAATGATCTTGGCGATCATCGAGTCGAAATCAGCGGGAATCGAATCCCCTTCCGCCACACCGGTATCCACCCGGATCCCCGGCCCGGCCGGGAACTCGAGGAAGGCGATCCGCCCGGGGGCCGGCGCAAAATCGCGGTCCGGGTCCTCGGCGTTGAGCCGGGCCTCCACGGCGTGGCCGCGCTCGACCGGCCGCTCCCCCGTCAACCGCCCGCCGCCGGCGACGTGGATCTGCAGCTTCACCAGGTCGGTGTCGGTGGTCACCTCGGTGATCGGGTGCTCCACCTGCAGGCGGGTATTGACTTCGAGGAAGGCGAAGGTGCCGGTCTGCGGCTGGAAGAGGAATTCCACGGTGCCGGCCCCGGCATAGCCGACGGCGACGGCGAGCCGCTCGGCGCTGTCCTTGAGCACTTGCGCCTGCTCGGGCGTCATGACGACCGAAGACGACTCCTCGATCACCTTTTGGTTGCGCCGCTGCACCGAGCAGTCGCGCACCCCGATGGCCCACGCCGTGCCCTGGCCGTCGGCGATGACTTGCACCTCGACGTGACGCGCGCCGGTGACCAGGCTCTCTAGGAAGACCACCCCGGAGCCGAAGGCCCGCTGCGCCTCGTCGCGGGTCAGTTGGTAGGCCGCGGTGAGTTCCGCGTCACTGCCGACCTTGCGAATGCCGCGCCCGCCACCCCCGGCGGTCGCCTTGAGCATGAGCGGATAGCCCAGGCGCCCCGCGGTCGCCAGGGCGTCCTCGAGGGTGTCCACCCCGCCGCCGCTCCACGGGGCGACCGGGACACCGACCTCCTCGGCGATGAGTTTGGAGCCGATCTTGTCGCCCAGCTTGCGCATCGCCTCGGCGCTGGGACCGATGAAGGTCACCCCAAGGCGGGTGCACAGGTCGGCGAAGTTGGGGTCTTCCGCGACGAATCCCCAGCCCACCCAGGCGGCGTCCGCACCGGTCTCGACCAGCGCCCGCTCCAGCACCGCATAGTCGAGATAGGGACGTGCACTCGCGGGTCCGAGGTCGTATGCCGCGTCCGCCTCCCGCACGAACATCGCCGACCGTTCGCCCTCGGTATGCAGGGCGACGACCTCGATCCGGTGGCCATCGATGGCGGCGGCGTTGAGATCGCGCACGGCGTGGATGAGACGCATGGCGGCCTCACCGCGGTTGACGACGGCAATGCGCGAGAACACGCGGGCGACCTCCCTGGACACCTTTGGCTACGAGACGGCCCCTGTGGGCTGGCTCACAGCGTAGTGGCCCAGCCGCTCTCGAGCGGGGAGCCGACCGAAGTCAGGGCGCCGCGCAGGTCGCCACACCCTGGCGCACGAAATCGGCGACCTCCGGGTGTCGGTCGAGCAGCATCCGGGAGTGATCGGTGGTGTCCACCGGCAAGGTATGCGGGGCCGCCAGCCCCTGCTTGGTGGCGGCCGCAGTGATGGCCGCGGCATTCGCGGAGACCGGCTCACTCTTGGTTTCCCAGGTCACCCAGGTGTTGGCGACCAGGTCGCGCAGGGCGCGGCCGTCGACCTGGCCGGCATCGTCGGCGGCGGTGAGCACCGGACTGATGGACACCACGGCGCACGGGGGCTCCGGCAGGTCGGGCAGCGCGGAATAGAGCACCGAATTGCCCATCGAGGAGGCGACCAGGCCCACCCGCTGCGCGCCATGGGCGCGTAGGTACGCCACCGCGGCGGCGCTGTCCTCGGGCTCGGCGGCGACATTGGCATCCCCGGGCGCGGATCCTCGCCCACGGCGATCGAAGAGCAGCACCTGCACCCCCGTGTCCTTGGCGGTTTGGGCGGCCCACGGCAACCAGTCGCAGATCGTCTGGCTGGCGCCCTGACGCAACACCACCGCGCCCGGTGTCGGCGGGCCGACCAGCGCGCCACCGAGAGTGAAATCGCCCTTGCCGGTGAGCTGAATCCGTTGTGCCGCAGCGAGAATGTCCGCCTTGACGTTCGGGCATTGGTTGGCGAGCGAGGCGTCCGGGGCGACGGTCCGGGTGGTCTCGGCGCGCTGCTGCAGCAACCGCATACCGAAGAAGAGCATGGCGCCGACGAGCAGCACCAGCAGGATTGCCAGGCTCCGACCGACCCACAAACGTCCGGCCGGCGGCGTGTCCGATTCGGTTGCTGGCATGGCAGCGACGTTACCGGGCTGGCATGGTGAAGACCGGATGCCGGGAACGAGGAAGGACCCCCCATGTTGTCGGTGACAGAACGCTATCGGGCCGCGCGCGACGAGTTGTTGGCGCTGCGTGGTCGTCACGAGGAAGCGCTGGAGCAGTTCCGCTGGCCCAATCTCGGCGGCCGGTTCAACTGGGCGGTGGACTGGTTCGACGAGATTGCGCGCGGCAACGACAAACCGGCGCTCATCCTGCTGGAGGAGGACGGCCGGCGCGCAGAACTCTCGTTCGCGCAGATGGCCACGGCCTCGGACTCGGTGGCCGCCTGGCTCGGCGAGCGCGGCATCGGGCGTGGGGATGCGGTGCTGGTGATGCTGGGCAATCAGGTCGAGTTGTGGTCGGTAATGCTCGGGGTGATGAAGCTCGGGGCGGTGATCATGCCGACCACCACCGCCCTCGGCCCCACCGATCTGCGCGACCGGCTGGATCGCGGCGCCGCCAAGGCGGTGATCTGCAATCCCGCGGATACTGACAAGTTCGCCGATCTCGACGGCGATTACCTCAAGGTGAGCGTCGGACCGGTCGCGGGGTGGGCGGACCTGCATACGGGATACGCGCACCAGGTCGCGCCGGCGGCGCACCCGGGCACCGCGCCGAATGATCCGCTGCTGCTCTATTTCACCAGTGGCACCACCAGCCGGCCCAAGCTTGTCGAGCACACCCAGCAGTCCTATCCGATGGGGCATCTGTCGACGATGTACTGGCTCGGCCTGCGGCCGGGCGATGTCCACCTCAATGTCTCCAGCCCCGGTTGGGCCAAACACGCCTGGTCCTGCTTCTTCGCGCCGTGGATCGCCGAGGCCACGGTCTTTGTCTACAACTACGCGCGCTTCGATGCGGCCGCGATGCTGCGGGTGCTGCGCGCGGAAGAGGTCACCTCCTTCTGCGCCCCGCCGACGGTATGGCGCATGCTCATCAACGCCGACCTGAGCGACGGACCGGGGTCGCTGCGCGAGGTGATCGGCGCCGGTGAGCCGCTCAATCCCGAGGTCATCGCGCAGGTCCAGCAGGCGTGGGGCCTGACCGTGCGCGATGGCTACGGACAGACCGAGACCAGCGCGCAGATCGGCAATACCCCTGGGGCCGTAGTAAAACCGGGATCCATGGGCCGCCCGCTACCGGGCGTCCCGGTGGTGCTGGTGGACCCGGTCACCGGTCAACTCGCCGCCGAGGAAGGCGAGATCTGCCTCGATCTGGAAGCCCACCCGATGTGTCTGATGACCGGCTACCAGGGCGACAGCGCGCGCAACGACCTGGCGATGGCCGGCGGGTATTACCACACCGGCGATATCGCCACCCGGGACGCCGAGGGGTACATCACCTATGTGGGGCGCACCGACGATGTCTTCAAGGCCAGCGACTACAAGATCAGCCCCTTCGAGCTGGAATCGGTGCTGATCGAACATCCCGCGGTGGCCGAGGCTGCCGTGGTGCCGGCGCCCGATGCCGTGCGCCTCGCCGTGCCCAAGGCGTATGTCGTTCTCGTCGACGGCCATGAGCCCACCCGGGAGACCGCGCTGTCGATCCTGCGCCATGCCCGCGAACACCTGGCGCCCTTCCAGCGGGTGCGCCGGGTGGAGTTCGCCGAGTTGCCCAAGACGATCTCGGGCAAGATCCGGCGAGTGGAACTGCGAGCGCGCGAGCAGGCCCTGGCGGAGCAGACAAGCGACCAGCAGGCCAATGACCCCGGTAGCGGCGCGGAGTGGCGCGAGGAGATGTTCCCGGAGCTGCGCGAGACCCCCACCCCCTGACGTCAGAGCCACCGGAACACTCCACCACCGCGGCCCGCCACGGGCGCGGTGAACTGGGCATACCGCAGTGGGAACTCCCTGGTGGCAGACTGCGTCGGATCGACGACCCGCCGGGCGACCGCATACGGAAGCCGCGACAAACCGCATACCGCGACGAGGAAAAGAGCTGCCCGATGGACAAGCCCAATATCAAGCCGATGGTCCAGAAGGCCAAGGACGGCGCGGCGACCAGGAGCAGCGCGACCGCCGCGGGTGCCGGCCGCAGCGGCGGGCGGGTCACCGGGGCACTCAAGGGGCTGGTCCTGCTCGGCGTGATCGCCGCACTCATCTTCACCGCCGCCCGCCTGTTCAGCACCGTTTCCTCGCCGGCCGACGAGGTCGCCGTGCACAAGGGTGGCGGCCTCATCGAGTCGCCCAAGTCCAAGGGCTGCGTGCGGGCCAATAGCCGGGAGTTGCGCCGTCCGGGGGACAAATACTTCTGGTATCCCGCCTCTCAGCGCACCTACAACTTCACCGGCGGATCGGACTCCGACCACGATCCGTTCAGCGTGGTGTCCAAGGACTACCAGCCGCTGCATGTGCCGGGCTCGGTGGAGTTCACGCTCAACGTGGACTGCGAGGTGCTCACCCGCTTCCACGACGCCATCGGCAACCGCTACGCCGGTTACTACACCAGCTCCGACCTGTGGGATGACACCCCGACCGGCTGGCAGCGGATGCTCGACCTCTATTTCGGCCCGGCGCTGGATGCGACCCTGGACCGGGTAGCCAAGAAGTACACGTGGAAGGAGCTCTATGCCGATCCCACGATCAAGGACGAGATGAACCGTGCCGTCAACGAGCAACTCGCCGCGCTGATCCAGCAGAAGATGCCCGGCGAGGATGAATTCTTCCAGGGCTTCTCGGCGCTGATCCAGCAGCCGCAACCCGCCGACACCCTCGTCCAGGCGCTCTCGGATGAGGAGGCCGCGCGCGCCCAGGCGGCCGCGGCCAAGGCCAAGGCCGTCGCGGATGCGGAGACCCAGCAGGCCAAGGCGATCGCCGAGGCGGAAGCCGCCAAGGCAGCCGCCGAGGCGCAGACCGCGGTGAAGGAGGCGCAGGCCCGGATCGCCAAGCTGGACGCCGAGATCAAGGCCACCGAGATGAAGCCCTTCGGCGGGGCCAAGGAGTACAACAACAACCTGGCGATCGAGCGCGGCCTCAACCCCTATCAGCCGACCTATGGCGGTTCGGTGGTGGCGCCGAGCCCCAGCACTCCCTGATGGGACGGCTGGTTGCCCTCCTGCCGCTGCTGATGATCGTCGGCGCGGTGGCCGCCCTGCTGCTGCGCTCGCAACAGGGCGAAGGCGGCTCGAGCGGGTATCTCGGCGGGGACCCGGCGCGGGCTCGGGAGATTCAGGACGCCCGGGCGTTGACGCCGCGGCAGAACGCCTGGCGCTGGGCGCTGACCGTGCTGGGCATCGTCATACTCAGTGTCGCCGTGCTCGCCGGCGCGGTAGTTGTGGTTCGATCGCTGATGGGCGACTGATCCCCCACCGTGGCGCCTAGCCGGAGACGACCGGGTGAGCTCACGGCATACCTAAGGAGTCTCGCCGCATGCTCTGGCGACTGATCCGCTCCCACCTGCGCCCATATGGCGGTGTGGTCGCCGCCATCGCGGTGCTGCAGGTGATCTCCACCATCACCACGCTCTATCTGCCCTCGCTCAACGGGCGGATCATCGACGAGGGGGTGGCCGTCGGCGACACCGACGCGATCTGGCGCCTTGGCGGGATCATGCTGGCGATCTCGGTGGTCAACATCCTGGCCACCATCGCCGTCGCCCGGAATGCCGCGGCTACGTCTGCGGGGATGGCGCGGGACCTGCGCGCGGAGGTCTTCGACCGGGTCACCGGCTTCTCCGCCCAAGAGGTCTCGCGTTTTGGGGCACCGACGCTGATCTCCCGCAACACCAACGACGTTCAGCAGGTCCAGCAATTGGTGAATATGGGCCTGATGTTCATGATGGCGATTCCGATCATGATGATCGGCGGGATCTTCATGGCGTTGCGCGAGGACGTCGGACTGTCCTGGCTGGTGGCCGTAGCGGTGCCGCTGCTGGGGATCATCGTTGGGTCGCTGGTGGTCCGCATGCTGCCCTGGTTCCGGCGGATGCAGGACTCCGTCGACACGGTGAACCGCATTCTGCGCGAACAGATCTCGGGCATCCGGGTGGTCCGCGCCTTCGTCCGTGAGGACCTGGAGGAGCGCCGCTTCGATGAGGCGAATACGACCTACACCCAGACCGCAGTCGCGGTCGGCAAGCTGTTCTCGCTGATCTTCCCGCTGGTGATGTTCGTCTTCAACGCCGCCACGGTCGCGGTCTGGTGGTTCGGCGCCCACCGGGTGGATGCGGGTCAGATGCAGATCGGGGCGTTGACCGCATTCATGCAGTACCTGATGCAGATCCTCATGTCGGTGATGTTCGGGACGATGATGTCGATGATGATCCCCCGCGCCTCGGTCTCGGCCGGCCGGATCACCGAGGTGCTGCAGACACCCGCAAGCGTCGCCGACGCGGCCCAGCCCACGCCGCTGCCGCAAGGCCGGGTCGCTGTGGAATTCCGCGCGGTGGACTTCGCCTACCCGGGTGCGGAACAGCCGGTCCTGGAGGGGATCTCCTTCGTCGCCGAGCCGGGCCGCACGACCGCAGTCATCGGGTCCACGGGCTCGGGCAAGACCACCCTACTCAACCTTGTCCCGCGCCTGTATGACGTGACCGGCGGCGCCGTGCTGGTGGGCGGGGTCGATGTGCGGGAGGTCGCGCTGGAGGAGTTGTGGAGCCGGATCGGGCTGATCCCGCAGAAGCCCTTCCTCTTCAGCGGCACCGTGGCGAGCAATTTGCGTTATGGCGACCCGAATGCCACCGACGAGCAGTTGTGGGAGGCGCTAAGAATCGCCCAGGCCGAGGACTTCGTCTCCGCGATGCCCGCCGGGCTGGCGGCGCCGATCAGCCAGGGTGGCACGAATGTCAGTGGCGGACAACGACAACGGCTCGCGATCGCCCGGGCGTTGGTGCGCCGCCCGGAGATCTATCTCTTCGACGACTCCTTCTCGGCTCTCGACGTCGCCACCGATGCCCGCCTGCGCGCCGCGCTGCGGCCGGCCACCACGGACGCAGCGGTGATCGTGGTGGCCCAGCGGGTGTCCACCATCGTGGACGCCGACCTCATCGTGGTGCTCGACGACGGTCGGGTGGTGGGGACCGGACGGCATACCGAATTGGTGGCGAGCTGCCCGACGTATGCCGAGATCGTCGCCTCTCAGGCGAGTGCGCAGGAGGCGGCGGCATGAGCGATCGCATCCTGACCGCAGAAGAGAAGGCCGCCCAGCAACGTCGCGGGGCGGCGGGGTCCGCGCCGCGGGGCGGTCCGCCGCATATGGGCATGGGTGCCCCGGCCGACAAATCGCGCAACTTCGGCCCGTCGGCCCGCCGCCTAGTCGGATTGCTGGGCAAAGACCAGATCGCCCTGGTGGCGGCGCTGGCGTTCGCGGTTGTCTCCGTGGTGCTCAGCGCGATCGGCCCGCGGGTGCTGGGTTGGGCCACGGACTATGTCTTCGCCGGGGTGATCGGGCGGGGCCTGCCGGCCGGGCAGAGCGTGGCGGAGGTCGTCGCCGGGTTGCGCGCGGCCGGCAAGGATCAGCTCGCCGATCTCGTGGCCGGCACCCCGCACCTCATCCCCGGGCAGGGCATCGATTTCGATGCCGTCGGGCGCATTCTGATGCTCGCCTTGGGCCTGTATGCGGCGTCCTCCCTGCTCTCCTGGGCGCAAGCGCGAATCATCGTCGGGGTCGTCAACTCCGCGGTCTACCGGCTGCGCCGTGAGGTGGAGGCCAAGCTCTCCCGGCTGCCGCTGTCCTATTTCGACGGCCAGCCCCGCGGAGAACTGCTCTCCCGGGTGACCAATGACGTGGACAACATCGGCCAGAGCCTGCAGCAGACGCTGAGCCAACTGGTGACCAGCGCGCTGACCGTGATCGCGATGCTGGCGATGATGTTTTGGGTTTCTCCCCTGCTCGCGCTGATCGCGCTGGCGACGATCCCGGTCTCCCTGGTGACCACCGCGGTGGTGGGCAAGCGCTCGCAGCAGCAGTTCGTTCAGCAGTGGCAGAGCACCGGGCAGGTCAACGCGATCGTCGAGGAGACCTTCACCGGGCATGGTCTGGTCAAGGTCTTCGGCCGCCGCAAGGAGGTCGCCGGGCAGTTCGCCGGCACGAATGAGGAGTTGCGCACCGCGACCTTCAAGGCCCAGTTCATCTCCGGGCTGATCATGCCGCTGATGACCTTCGTCGGGAACCTCAACTATGTGCTGGTCGCCGTGGTGGGCGGGCTACGCGTGGCGAACGGGTCGATGAGCATCGGTGACGTCCAGGCATTCATTCAGTACTCGCGCCAGTTCACCCAGCCGCTGACCCAGGTGGCCTCCATGGCCAACCTGCTGCAGAGCGGCGTGGCGTCGGCGGAGCGGGTGTTCGAGGTGCTCGATGCCACCGAGCAGGTGCCCGATCGCGCCGAGGCCACCGTGGACGATGCGCATGGCCGGGTGGCCTTCGAGGATGTTTCGTTTTCCTACTCGCCGCAGACCCCGCTGATCGAGCACCTCAACCTCGTCGTGGAGCCGGGGCAGACCGTAGCGATCGTCGGGCCGACCGGGGCGGGCAAGACCACCCTGGTCAACCTGATCATGCGCTTCTATGAACTCGATGGTGGCCGAATCACCTTGGACGGCACCGATATCACCGCGCTGAGCCGGCAGGATCTGCGCGAGGAGATCGGCATGGTGCTGCAGGACACCTGGCTCTTCGAGGGCACCATCCGCGACAACATCGCCTACGGCAAGCCCGGTGCGACGGACGAGCAGGTGCGGGCCGCGGCCGCGGCCACCTATGTCGATCGCTTCGTACACTCACTGCCCGACGGCTATGACACCAAGCTGGACTCCGAGGCGGGCAATATCAGCGCCGGCGAGAAGCAGCTCCTGACTATCGCCCGGGCTTTCATCTCCGACCCCTCGCTGCTCATCTTGGACGAGGCGACCAGTTCGGTGGATACCCGTACCGAGGTGCTGGTGCAGCGGGCGATGGCCGCGCTGCGCTCGGATCGGACGAGCTTCGTGATCGCCCACCGCCTGTCCACCATTCGAGACGCCGATCTGATCCTGGTGATGGAGAGCGGGCGCATCGTGGAGCAGGGCACGCACGCCGATCTGCTTGCCGCGCATGGTGCCTTCGCCCGCCTGTATGCCGCGCAGTTCGCCGGCGGCACCGAGGATGGCGGGGCGGAGGCAGGCACAGCAGAAGGCCCCCGAGAGTGATCTCGGGGGCCTTCCGGCACGGCGTGGCAGGTGAAGGATTCGAACCTTCGTAGCTTTCGCGACGGATTTACAGTCCGCTTCCATTGGCCGCTCGGACAACCTGCCTGGGTGCGCATGGAAGGATAGCAAGCCAAGTCCCCAGCCGGAAAACGAGGTGATCCACGATGGCCGACGCAAGCTTCGACATCGTCAGCAAGGTCGACAAGCAGGAGGTCGACAATGCGCTCAACCAGGCCGCCAAGGAGGTCGCGCAGCGCTACGACTTCAAGGGGGTCGGCGCGAGCATCGAGTGGAGCGGCGAGCAGGTCCTGGTCAAGGCCAACTCCCCCGAGCGGGTGCGCGCGGTCCTCGATGTCTTCGAGACCAAGCTGGTGCGCCGTGGGGTGAGCCTCAAGTCAATCGACTTCGGCGACAAGGAGGCGCAGCCTAGCGGCAAGGAGTACCGCCTGCAGGGGCCGCTCAAGGACGGCATCGACCAGGAGAACGCCAAGAAGATCGCGAAGATCATCCGCGACGAGGGTCCCAAGGGCATCAAGGCGCAGATCCAGGGCGACGAGTTGCGGGTGAGCGGGAAGTCCCGCGACGACCTGCAGGCCGTGATCGCGCTGCTCAAGGGCAAGGACCTCGACGTCGCGCTCCAGTTCACCAACTACCGGTAGGCCGCCGCCCTCCCAGATGCCATTGGGCAGCGAAACGGGGGCTGGGATGAATGACGGGTAGCGAAACCGGCGCCAGGGCGCCGATTTCGCTACCCGTTCTGCTGGGCCACGCCCATACCGCTACCCGGAGACTTTGTCCTCGTAGCACTCGCGGGAGCGCAGGCCCTCGGTCAGTTTGGCCTGGGCATCGACGATCGCCCGGCGCACGGCCGGAGTCAGCGCGACATCGGCGACTCCCGCAGCATCGAGTGCGGCCTGGCTGGCCGCCAGGGTGGCCGGTTCCACGATGTCCACGGGATAGGCGAGGGTGGCGACATGCCCGAGGGCGTCCTCACCCAGGCGCCGAGCCAGGGGCGGTATGTCGGTGAAGTAGCGCGCGACATACGCCCGGGTGAGCTCGGGCCGCATCGGGGTCCAGAAGGAGTCGGCGAGCGCATTGAGTTCGTAGTTGGACCGGTCCGGGTTGGCGGTGAGCTCCGTCCAGGCCCAGGCCTTGGCCTCCGGCGTGGGGCGTAGGGCGAGCGCGGACAGCGCAGCCTGCTGACCGGGCAGCGAGTCATCCCGGCGCCGGTAGAACTCGATCTCGTCGGCGTCCATGAACCCCAGGCGCGCCAGCGCCCGTACCACCAGCCAGCGGAAGTCCGAGTCCTCGGCCAGTTGGGTGGGCAGGTCGGTGCCCGCCAGCCAGCCCCGCAGTTGCGCCTCGTCGTGACTGGTCCGGGCGAGGGTGCGGGCGGCGATCAACGCCATACCGGGGTTCATGGCGGCCTCCCCCAACCAGCGGGCCGCCTGCGCCACGCGCTCGTGCGCGACCGATTGCCGTTGCGGCGCAAGGAATCCCGGGATGATTCGGGTCAATGTATGCGCGGCCACCCGGCTGAGAATCGACTCATTGTTCTCCCGCGGCCAGGATTGCTCGACCGCGTCCAGGAGCAGCGTCGGGTCCACCCGCGCCTCGTGTACCCCATCGATGAGCGCCAACCAGGCCACGGCGCGCGCCTGCGGGTCGGGGATGGCGCCGAGCCCGGCGGGCAGATTCGCCAGGGTCTCCGGCTCCAGTCCGCTGATCGCCCAGGTCAGGTCGCCCGCATTGGGCAGCACCACTTCCGCGCGCTCGGCCTGCGCCAGTTCTGGCCACTTCTGGGTAGCCCGCTCGACGCGGCCGCTCACCCGGAACACCTCTCGGCCCCCGATGTAGCCCGCCACGTCCACGGTATGCGGCCGCCCCGCCCGCGTCGCCCCCGGCGGCGCCGAGCGGGTGACCCGGCCGGTGTCCTGGTGCACGGTGAGGGTGTCGATGCCGGCCTCCTGCAGCCATACCCGGCTCCAATCGGCCAGCGACTCCCCCGCGGCGGCGCCGATCGCGTCGAGGAAATCCTGCAGTTCGGCATTGCCGAAGGCGTTGCGCTGCAAATGATCCCGCAGGCCGCGCAAGAAAGCGTCGTCACCCACGCGGGCGATCAACTGGCGCAGCACGGCGCTGCCCTTGGCATAGGAAATGCCGTCCAGGTTGGTCAGCGCGCTGCGCGCATCGGGAGCCGGCGCGCCGGCAACCGGATGGGTCGACGGCGAGCGATCGGCGGTGTGCCCCCACAGGCGGCGCGCCATGGTCGAGTCGACCCAGGCATTGTCATAGGGGCTGGCGGCGACGCTGGCCCGGTGGGCGAGATATTCGGCGAAGGATTCGTTGAGCCACAAGTCATCCCACCAGCGCAGGGTGACCAAGTCGCCGAACCACATGTGCGCCAGTTCGTGGGCGATGGTGTTGGCCCGGGTGAGTTGCTCATCGTGCGCCGCCGCGCCGCGGAAGAGGCTGGTGTCCCGGATGGTCACGCAGCCGGCGTTCTCCATCGCACCGGCATTGAACTCCGGGCAGAAGACCTGGTGGTAGGCGCCGAAGGGACAGCGGATCCCAAAGAGCTCGTGGTAGTAGTCGAGGAAGCCGGCGGTCAGGTCTAGCAGCGCATCTGCTTGTTGGGCAAGGGGTTCGCCCAGGGCCTGGCGGGCGTGCACCCCCAGCGGTATGCCGTCATGCTCCCGCTCCACGCTCACCCATGGCCCGGCACAGATGGTGACGAAATAGGTGGCCAGCGGGGGCGTCGGCGCCAGTTCCCAGCGTCCGGATGCCGGCTGTGTGGCGACGCCATTGCCGAGCACCCGCCAGTGTGCGGGGGCGGTAACGCTCACCGCATACGGGGCCTTGAGGTCGGGCTGATCGAAGCAGGCAAAGACCGAGGGCGCCGCGTCGAGGAAGAGGTGGCCGTAGACATAGGCCTCACCGTCGGCGGGGTCCACGCTGCGGTGCAGGCCGGAGCCGTCCCGGCGGTAGGCCATCTCCGCCTCGACGACGAGGATGTTGTCGGCCGCCAACCCGGACAACGGCAGCCGCCCGTCACGCACGCCGGCCGGATCCAGTTCGGTGCCGTTGAGAGTCACCCGGTGCACCGCCACTGGTTGAAGTTCGACGAAGGTCGACTCCCACGTGGCGCTGAAGTGGATCTCGGTGCGAGAGAGGAAGTTTTCCGGGCCACGGTCCAGGTCGAGAGCGACCACCATCCGGGAGACCCGGATGCCCGCGGCCCGCTCGCGTGCCTCGTCCTGGGTCAGCGAATGCGCGACCATGCGAGCCGAGCGCCGGTCAGCGACCGTGCATACCGGAGGCCATGGCCTCCAGGCGACCGATGCGCTCCGCCATCGGCGGGTGGGTGGCTAAGAACCGGGAGACGTCCTGGGCGCGGAAGGGGTTGGCGATCATCATGTGCGAGGCGTTGACCACCTGCGGCGTCGGGGCCAGCGGCGCCCGCCGGGTGCCCAACTCGAGTTTGTGCAGCGCGGATGCCAGGGCGAGCGGGTCACCGGTCAGCTTGGCGCCGTCCTCGTCGGCATCGAACTCCCGGGTGCGGCTGATCGCCATCTGCACGAACATCGCCGCGAACGGGGCGAGCAACGACATACCAAGCAGGGCAAGGGGATTCGGGCGGTCCTCGTCGCTGCCGCCGCCGAAGAACATCGCCATCTGGGCGACCGAGGTGATGACCCCGGCGATCGCGGCGGCCACCGAGCCGGTGAGGATGTCGCGGTTGTAGACGTGCATGAGCTCATGGCCGAGGACGCCGCGCAGCTCGCGCTCGTCCAACAGGCCGAGGATGCCCTCGGTCACGCAGACCGCAGCGTGGTTCGGATTGCGGCCCGTGGCAAAGGCATTCGGCGCCTGGGTGGGGCTGACATAGAGCGCGGGCATGGGCTTGCCGGCGGCGGTCGACAGCTCCCGGACGATCCGGTAATAGCCCGGCATCTGGGCTTCGCTCACCGGATAGGCGCGCATCGCGCGGATCGCCAGCTTGTCGCTATTCCAGTACGAGTAGAAGGTCGTGGCCACGCCGATGAGCGCGAACAGCCAGATGTACCGGCCGTTGCCGATCACGGCGCCGAGGCCGAGCAACAGCGCCCAGATCAGACCGAAGAGCCCAGCGGTCTTCAGCCCGTTGAAGTGGTTGTGCATGGCAGGTTCAACGCTCCTGTTCCGGATTTTCGTTCCAGGTCACCTTAGGGCCCGATCCGGCCGTCTGACGGGGGGCGATCAGCGCAGGGCCGTGCCGAAGACCAGGCCGGGCACCACGCTGAGGATCAGCAGGAGCGCGCTGGCCAGGATCAGGGCGACGAGCAGGCCGGGATCGAGCCGGGTGCGGGGTCGCGCGGGGGCGTCCGCCGCGGGGCGCAGCAGGACCAGCAACCAGCGCAGATACACCGCGATGCCGAGGACCACATTGACGATCGCGGCGACCACCAGCCACCACTGCCCGGCCTCGACCGCCGGCCGGAGGGCGACGACCTTGGCGACCAGCCCGACGATGCCGGGCGGCAGGCCGGCCAGGGTAAGCAACCCCAGGCCGAGGGCCCCCGCGAGCAGGGGTTGGCTGCGCGCCAGGCCCGCGTATGCGGTCAGCGTGCGCTCCCCCGGCCCTTCGGTGCCGCTATGCACCGCGGCCACCACCGCGAAAACCGCCAGCGTCGCCACCACATAGGCGACCAGGTAGCCGGCCGAGGCCCCCGCACCGGCCACGGTCAGCGGGGCGAGCGCGAGCAGCAGCCAGCCGCCCTGGGCGACGGTCGACCAGGCCAGCAGCCGGACCGGGTCGGCCACCCGCAGGGCGAGCAGATTGCCCAGGGTCATCGAGGCGATGGCGAGCGCGCCGAGTGCCAGCGTGAGTGAGGAGAGGCCGGATTCGCCGCTGCGACGCAACTCGACCACGGGCGCGAGCAGGACCAGCAGGCCGGCAAGCGCGGCGACCTTGGAGGTGGTGGCCAAGAAGGCCGCGACCGCCTCGTCGGCGCTGACGAACGCCTGCGGCGTCCAGGTATGGAAGGGCACCGCGGACAGCTTGAAGCCGAGCCCCGCGATCATCAGCAGCAACGCGAGCAGGGCGGCGCGGTGGTGGGCGGGGTCACCCCATACGGCCCGCAGCGCGGTGCTGGAGAAGGTCGCGGACCCGGTGGGCAGCACCCACAGGGCGACGCCGACGGTGAGCAGACCGAAGGAGGTCAGGGCGACCATGAGCAGGGACAGGCCGCCGGATTCGGCACCGGGGGCGCGGGAGAGCGCGACCAGCGCCACCGCGGGCAGGGTGGCCAGTTCCACGGCGACCAGCCAGGTAGGCAGGTCCCGGGCGGCGGCCAGCGCCACCGCGCCGGTGGTGGTGGCCAGCACCAGGGCGACGGTGACCGCGGGGCCACCGCGCTGGGCCCGGTCGACGTGCGCGGTCCCGGGGCCAAGGAGCAGCAACACCAGCAGCGCCGAGGCGAGCGCCGAGGCCTGCAGGATCAGCCCCCAGGAGCCGACCTCATAGAAGCACCGGGCGCTGGCGGCGGCCTGGGGGCACAGGGTGCGGGCCGGGGCGGCACCAGTAGCGGCGAAGGGCAGCGCGCCGAGGCCGGCACCGACGGCGAGCATCCCCAGCGGCAGGTGCAGGCCGCGCGCCCGCGGCGCGATCGCGTCGGCGACGAGCACCAGGAGCACCCCGAGCGCGGGCGCCAGCACCGGCGCCAGGGTCAACCAGTCGATGCCCAGCAGCGCGGCGCTCATGGCAGCGCTCCGAAGGCCGGGTGCAGGACGGGGATCACGACATACGGGAACAGGCCGAGCGCGATGATGGCGAGGATGAGGACCCCGCAGACGAGCAGCTCGGTGCGGGTGAGGTCACCCTGCGGCTCGCGCGGATGGGCGTCGCCGGCCCAGACCAGGCTCGCCACTCGCAGCGCGTAGGCGGCGGCGAGGACGGCCCCGACGGCGGCGACGACCGCACAGCCGCGCAGCACCGCAGAGCCCGCGGCCGGGCTGCCGGTGTCGAACCAGCCGCCGCCCAGGTCACCTCGGGCCAGGATGTATGCCGGGGTGCCCCGCGGATCCCAGGCCGCCGAGATGGCGAAGAACTCACCCCAGAAGGTCGCCAACCCCGGCACGGCTACCCCACCGGCCAGGCCCGTGATCAGGGCGAACCCGAGACCTGGCCAGCGTTCGCGCAGCGCGGGGCGCAGGACGGCGAGATCGACGCTGCCCCAGCGCTCCTTGAGCCCGCCGACCACGACGAAGAGCAGCGCGGAGACCACGCCGTGCGCGACATTCGTCAGTTGGGCGGCCTGCACCCCGAGCGCGGTCTGCGAGGCCAGCGCGAGCGCGACGAAACCCATGTGCGCCACCGAGGAATAGGCGATCAGGCGCTTCAGATCGCGCTCCACCACGCAGATCAGCCCGCCCCAGATGATGCCGACCACGCCGAGCACGGCCAGCACCGGCGCCAGTCGGGCGAAGCCGTCGGGGGTCAGGCCGACGGGCAGCCGGATCAGGCCATAAGTGCCCATCTTGAGCAGTACCGCGGCGAGCAGCACCGAGCCACCGGTCGGCGCGATGGTGTGCGCGGGCGGCAACCAGGAATGCAGCGGGAAGATCGGCACCTTGACCGCGAGTCCGAGCACCAGCAGTAGCGCGGCGGTGAACTGGACGCCGGCCGGCAGCGACGCCATGGCCAGGGCAGCCATCCCGGTGGTGCCCGCGGCGCCGGCGAGCACCAGGATCCCGGCGAGCATCAGCGTCGAGCCGAGCGCCGTGTAGAGCACGAAGCGCCCGGCGGCCGCGGTGCGCGCCGCCGAGTCGTGCGGGTCACCGAAACGCGCGATCAGCAGCCACATCGGGATGAGGACCAGCTCGAAGGCGATGAAAAAGAGGATCAGGTCGCGCGCCCAGAAGGTCGCCAGCGCCCCGGTCTCCACGATCAGCAGCAGGCCGAAATAGAGACCCGGCGGGCCGCCCTCGGGCAGGTGACGCAGCCCGTGGACCACGACCAGCACTGCGATCGCGGCGGTGAGCAGCAACAGCGGCGCGCTTATGCCATCCGAACCGAAGGCCCAGTGCACGCCCAGCGCGCCGATCCACGACCGGTCGACCACGCTGTGCCCAGCGATCGCCGCGGCGGTGGCGACGAAGGCGATCCCGGCCGCCGCGAGGGCCAGGGCGCCGGCGGAGCGGGCGCGCAACTCCCGGCCGGCAAAGATGAGCCACATCCCCACCACGGCCGGGGCGAGCAGGGCGAGCAGGATCAACGCCTCGGCGGACCCCGTCGTCGTCATCGCGTCCCCCCGCTCATCCGACGAACACCAGAGCGGCGAGGACAAGCAGGCCGGCGATCACCCAGAGCAGATCGGTGGCGATGCGCTCGCGCCGGTGCACCAGCTCACCGACCCGGCCAGCCAGCGCGGGCACCCAGCCGGCACCCTTGACATAGGTGTCGATGACCTCGCGATCGAGGAAGGCGACCAGACGGGCCAGGACGAGCACCGGCATACCGACGCCGCGCACGTATGCCGTGTCCACGCCATACCCGCAGCTGGCCGCGCGCATCAGGCGCGGCGCTTCGCGGCGGTCGTCGGGACGCAGGTACCAGCCGACGAGCATGCCCACGAGAATGAGGACCAGGGTCAAGCCAAGCAGCGGGGCGTGGAACTCCAAGGCGGGGAAGGGGCCGAGGACGAAGACCAGGCCACCGGCGATGCTGCCGGCGGCCAGCACGGCCAATGCGATCGCGGCCAGGGGCGACAGGGGCCGGGGCTCATGTCCCGGCGGGGTGCGCGGTCCGCGGTCGCTCGCGACGATCTCGTAGGCGCGGGTGGCATAGGCCGCGGTCAGCGCCACGGTGACCAGCAACGCGACCATGACCACCCCGGCCCGCAGCTCGCTGCCACCCGCGGTGCCGGCATGCGCGGTGGCCGCGATGACCTCTTCCTTGGACAGGCCGCCCACGGTCAGGGGTACCCCGGCGAGCGCGAGCAGGCCGGCACCCCAGACCACGCGGGCGAAACCGCGTCCGATCGCGCTGCCAGTCAGATCGCGGGCGGCGGTGGACCCGGCGGCCACGGCCAGCCAGCCCACGGTGAGGAAGAGCAGGGCCTTGAAGATCGCGTGGGCGAAAAGGTGCCCGCCGGCGGCGTTGGCCGCGGCCTGGGGGGTCTGTGCTACGGCGAGCGGCGCCAGCATGATGCCGATCTGGCTGATCGTGCTCCACGCCAGCAAGCGTTTGAGGTCGGTCTGCAGGAAGGCGGTGAATGCGGCCAGCGTCATGGTCAGCGCGACCGAGATCGCCAGCACCCAGCGGGCGACGGGGGCGGTGAGCAGCGCCGGTGCGAGGCGGCTGAGCACCCAGGTGCCGGCGGCGACCATGGTGGCGGCGTGGATGAGCGCCGAGGCCGGGGTGGGGCCCTCCATGGCGTCGGTGAGCCAGTCGGAAAAGGGCAGTTGGGCGGACTTGCCGAGCACCCCGATGACCAGCAGCGTCAGCGCCAGGTCGACGTATGCCGGGTTCGCCGCCACGCAGGCGCCGGTGTCGGAGCAGAGCTGCTGACCCGCGGCGGCCTGGACCACAGTGGTCAGATCGCTGGTGCGGGCCAGGGCGATCAACCCCACCACGCCGAGGATGAATGCCGCATCGGCGAGCCGGGTCACCAAGAACGCCTTGTATGCCGCCCGCCGCGCGCTCGCGCGCTGGCTCCAGTGGCCGATGAGCAGATAGGAGCACCAGCCCATGACTTCCCAGCCGACGAGGATCAGGACCAGATCGCGGGCGGTGACCAGCAAGACCATGGCGGCGGCAAAGAGGCTCACCGTGGCGGCGAAGGCCGGATAGCGCTCGTCGTCGGCGAGGTACCAGGCGGCGAAGATCTGCACCGCGCAAGTCACCACCAGCACGGTCAGCGCGATCACCGCGGTCAGACCCCCACCGCTCACCGTCACCGGCAGGTCGAGGACGACCTGGGAGCGCAGGATCGGCAGCCGCCAGGTGGAGTCCGGGCCGGGCAGCGCGGCGATCCCAGTCGCGACGGCGGCGAGGGAGACCAGGATCGCCAGCCCGCGGGTCAGGGCGTGGCTGCGCAATCCGGTCGCCAGCAGCAATGGCGCCGCGGCGGCGAGCCCCATGAGGGTGAGACCGAGGAGGTGGGCGGACGTCATACCTGGGCCTCGGTGGCGGGCGCAGCGGCGAGCGAGCTCGTGCTGGTGGGGAGGGGGTCAGTGCGTGTGGGTACGGGATCGGTCAGGTCGATCCGGCCGCGGCGGCGGAAGACCGCAACGATCACCGCCAGGGCGAGCACGACCTCCGCGGCGGCGATGGTGATCACGAAGAGCGTCAGCACATTGCCCGCCGACCACTGGTCGCCCCCGACCGCGCCCGCGGTGACCAGCAGCAGGCCGGCGCCACCGAGGATGAGTTCGATCCCGACGAGCACGAGGACGGCATTGCGGCGGGCGAGCACGCCATAGGTGCCGATGCCGACCAGGGCGGCGGCGACGGCATACGGGAAGGCGAGGTGGATCATCGGGGGCTCCGTGCGCCTTGCGCGACCCGTGCGCCCGGGGTGACGCGGGCAACCGCGAAGGCGGCGACCAGCGCGGCGAGCAGCAGCACCGAAAGCGCCTCGAACGGCCACGCCCAAACCGCGAAGAGGTCGGCCGCGAGCGCGCCGGAGTCGGTGGCCGAGCGGCGGATGGCGTCTTCGCCGGCGAGCGGGACGAGCACCGCGAGCAGCAGCGCGGTCACCCCGGCGGCCAACAGCCCGGCGAGCGCCCGGTGCATCCGGGAAGCGGAGTGGTCCGGGCTGGGTCCGATGGGTGCGCGGGTGAGCATCAGCGCGAAGATCACCAGGACGACCACCGCGCCGACATAGACGAGGACGTGGACCAGGGCGACGAGTTCGGCGCCGAGGACGAGATAACAGCCGGCCAGGCCGCCGAGGGTGAGCACCAACCAGAGCGCGGAGTGCACGAGGTGGCGGGTGGTCACCGCGAGCAGCGCCGCCGCGATGGTGATCGCGCCGGCGCCGAGGAAGGCCAGGTCGAGCCCGGTCACGGCTCCGCCTGCGGCGGGTCCGGTATGGCGTCGCCCCCTTGCCCCGCCGGGGGCCGCGGGCGCGCGGGCTGGGCGGGGCGATTTGCCCCGGCGGAACGGCCGCCAGCA
>CAKZIH010000320.1 GCA_936931335.1 uncultured Nostocoides sp.
GTGCCGAGCAGTGCAGCCCAGCCGTTGCGATCTTCGGGCCGGTTGGCCGTGGCCGAGACACCGTCGTCGATGAACTCCCCCACCACCTCCCACCCCCGGGCCTCGGCGTACCGGCGACAGGACTGGAGCTGGCGTGCGATGGATACGGACTCTTCTTTGGTGACGCTGAGCCGCGCGTAGAGCACGCAGCGCCGTTCTTGTTGTGTATTCATGGACCTCAGCCCATCGCGAGCCGACGGCCTCCCCCTACCGAGGTGCCACGTCGCTGTTGCAGGCGAAGGGGACACTCGGCCTGATAGCCACGAACACCGTCGCTCAGGGCGATAGCCGCGAAGTGGGTCTGGACGCGATGGTTGCGGCCGGCTTCACGATCACGCGTGCCATCCAGTCACGATCGTGGCCGGCGGCCAGCGCCAACCTGGAGTACGCCGCCGTCTGGGGCACGCTCGATGAGATTCCGGCCGACGTGCCACGGATTGCCGACGACATCGAGGTGCGCCTGATCAGTACCTTGCTCGAGCCCTCCGGTCGAGCCGAGGGCAACCCTCTTCGACTGGCGGAGAACTCGGGTGTTGGGTTCATTGGCTGCTATGTGCTCGGGATGGGTTTCGTGCTCGATGTGGACGAGGCGCAAGAGTGGATTGCCGCTGATGCGCGCAACGCTGATGTGCTCTTCCCGTATCTCAACGGCGAGGATCTCAACTCGCGACCGGATGCCTCTGCGTCCCGCTGGGTGATCGACTTCCGCGAAATGGCGGAGGCCGAGGCAGCGTCATATTCGGCCCCGTGGTCCCGTGTGGAGGCAGCAGTTCGACCAGAGAGGATCACGAAGGATGCCGCTAAGTACCCTCGGATGGTCCACGAGTGGTGGAAGTTCTGGAATGCCCGTCCGGTCATGCGCTCCGCAATAGCCGATTTGTCTGAGGTGTTGGTCATCGCTCGTGTCAGCAAGACCGTGATGCCCCTGCGAGTGAGAACAGGGCAGGTTCCCAGCGAAGCGTGCGTCGTGTTTGCCACTGACGACTACGGCGACCAGGCAGTCTTGTCATCAAGCCTCCACCAGATCTGGGCGATCACCTACGGCTCAGGCATGAGGAACGACCCGCGATACACGCCGTCCGACGTCTTCGAGACATTCCCTCGCCCGTCCACCTCTCAGGCGTTGGAAGAGATCGGTCGTGCGCTTGACGAGGAACGTCGTGAGGTCATGCTTCGGCGCGACCTGGGGCTCACGCGCCTCTACAACCTGGTGAATGACCCAGGGTTCCCTTCATCGTCAGACGATGACATCTCCAGAATCCGCTCGATTCACGTTGAGTTGGACAGGGTCGTCCTTGACGCATATGGATGGTCCGATCTCGAACTAGATCATGGCTACTACAGTCACCGGAGGATGGAGCGTTGGACGGTGAACCCATCCGCGCGCGTCGAGATTATGGATCGCCTGCTGGACGAGAACCACCGCCGTGCGGCCATCGCGGTGGCGACCGGTAGGGCGCGCCAAGACGTCCTCCAACAGCAGGAAGGCACTCTCT
>CAKZIH010000321.1 GCA_936931335.1 uncultured Nostocoides sp.
GAGGTCGGCGGCGGCGGTGTGCGCCAAGGCGTCGAGGAAGTCGGCGTCGCGCCGGGCGGCCTGCGCGGTGCGCAGGAGTCCCGCGGTGATGCCGGGGCCGAGGTCGCGGCTCAGGTCGGCGAGTGCGTGTCGCGCCCGCACCCGGGCGTATGCCGGATCGCCATTGTGCGGGTCGGTCCACCAGGTGAGCCCGAGTTCGCGGCACGAGGTCTCGGTCTGTTGGCGGGTAATGGCCAGGAACGGCCGGCGCACCCGGGCGCGGCGGGGCGGTATACCGGCCAGGGACCGCAGGCCGGAGCCGCGCAGCAAGCCCAGCAAGACCTGTTCGGCCTGGTCGTCTTCCGTATGCCCGAGGAGCACCGCCGCCGCGCCGAGCCGCTCGGCCACCGCGTCCAGGGCCGTATGCCGTGCCTCCCGCGCCGCCGCCTCGGGCCCGGACGGGCTCTCGGCGGGCACGGTCACCCGCTCGATGTGGACCGGGTGCAGCCCCACGTCGCGACAATGCTGCGCCGCCTGCTGGGCGACCTGCGCCGAGTCTGCCTGCAGCCCATGGTCGACGCAGACCGCGCCGGCCCGCAGGTTCGCGCGCGGGGCCACCCAGGCGAGCGCCGCGGCGAGCGCGAGGGAGTCCGCGCCCCCGGAGCAGCCGACCAGCACCAGATCGCCCGGGCCAAGGTCGCTCAGCGCCGCGCGCACCGCCGCCCGGCACGCCATACTTGCCGGCTCGCGCATGCCCGGAGCCTAGAGCGACCGGCGGGTTCAGCCGTGGACGCGGGCGACCCAGGCCTGGGGGTTGTGGATCTCCTGCGGGGTCGGCAGCGTCTCCGGCGAGGTCCAGATCTGGTTGAAGCCGTCCACGCCGACCTTGTCCATCACGCCGCGCACAAAGGTCGCGCCGTCCCGGTATTGCGCCATCTTCGCCTCGAGCCCGAGCAATCGGCGCAGCAGCTTGTCGGCCGCCCCCACGCCCTTGCGGCGTTCGGTGAACTTGCGGCGGATCTCAGCGACGGAGGGGATGACCTTGGGGCCGACGTCGTCCATGACCACATCGGCGTGTCCTTCGAGCAGGCTCATCACCGCGGTGACCTCGGCGACCTTGGCGCGCTGTTCGGGGCTGGCCACCAGATCCGCGATGCCCGCTCCCCGGCTGCCCAGTGCCTCGGGCAGCCGCTTGGTGATCTCGGTGAGCCGGCCGGCGAGCTCAGCCGGGGTGGGGGTCATCTCCCCGGCCAGCGACTGTGCGCGCTCGATCAGGTGCTCGCGCAACCACGGGACCGCGGTGAACTGCACGCGGTGGGTCTCCTCATGCATACAGACCCAGGCGCGGAAGTCCGCGGCGTCCACCTCGAGTTCGCGCTGGACGTGCACCAGGTTGGGGGCGACCAGGAGCAGGCGCGGGGTGCCCTGGGGAGCCAGGTCGTATTGACCCAGGACCTTGTTGGCCATGAACGCCATCAGGCCACCGGCCTCCGCGCCGGTGATCTTCGACCCCACCGCGATGGCCGCGGCGGTCGGTTCGATCCTGCGTTCGGCGGCGACCTTCGCAAAGACTGGGGTCATCAATGCCGCCATGGAGTCGAGGTTGAGGTCGATCCAGGTGGGCCGGTCGATGACCAGCGGTGCGGGGGCCTGGCCCGGCGCATACATCCGGGAGGTCTCGGCGACGGGCTCGACGGCGGCTGCGGCCGCCGCCCGGATGGCGCCAACCTCTGCACCGGCCTCGGCGGCGGTGACGCGCGGCCCGGCGGGGACCAGACGGCGGCCAGTGGCCTTGGCGAACTCCCAGTCCACCATCGCGGGCGCCGCCGCATCGGTGGTCGGGTGCTCGGGAGCGCCCTCGGGCGGCGAAGAGATGGTCACGAGGTTCCTTTCGAGGTACCGCAATCGCAGCTGGTCAGCGCGACGACGAAGCGGTCCAACGCCGCCCGGGCCTCCAGCGTTCCCGTGGCCGCCGGCACCCGGTCGGCGACGATGACGAAGGCAAGCTGTTGTCCGGCGGCATCGACGGTGGTCCCGGCCAGCGACGAGATACCGGTGAGCGTGCCGGTCTTGGCGCGGGCCAGCCCGGCCGCGGTCACGCTCGGTCCGGTGCGGAAACGGTCATACAGGGTGCCGTCCAGGCCGGCCACCGGTAGCCGACCGAGGACATCGGCCAGGCCCGGGAGCTTCCCGCTCAGCCCGTCGCCGATCACCTGCGAGATCAAGGCGACCGTGGTGGTCTGCTCACCGGCAAGGCCGGAGGTGTCCACCAGATTCGTGCCGGACACGTCATACCCGAGCCCCGCCAGGGTGTCCTGGACGAATGCCGCATTGCCGGCGAAGCCGCCGTCGCGCCCCTGGGCGAGCGCGGCCTGGCGGGCCAGGTTCTCGGTGAGCGCATTGTCGCTGTCGTCCAGGGCCGTGGCCAGCACGTCCCGGTATGCCGCGCTCTCCACCGCTCCCAGCTCGCTCGCGTCCGCCGGGGCCGGCGTGGCCCGCAGCGACGGGGTGTCGCGCACCCGCACCCGAGCCCCGGTGGCCTGGCGCAGCGCGGTATCGAGTTGCTCGCCCAGCTCGGTGAGCACTGATCCGGCCGGGTCCATCGGGGAGGGCACATAGGGCTTGGGGCGTTGGTCGGCAAAACCGAGCATTGCCACCGTCTGGGTGAACCCGGAGGCGACATCGGCCGGGTTCCACGAGGGCGGGAAGGCCGAAGTGTCCGGATAACCCGGGCCGGCGGCGAAGGTGGCGTCCAGCCGTAGCGTCCAGCGCTTCGGCGCCCCCGCCTCCGGTGTCCCCTCGTGCTGGGCCCGTATGCCGTCCACCACCTGCGTGACCAGGTCGGCCAGACCGGCGTGGCCGGCCACGGCGGCCGGATCCCCGGCCCCCTTGGCCAGCATGGTGTCGCCGCCGGCGACGAGCACGAGCTCACCCGGTTTCGGCGAGACCACCCGGGTGCGCATGGTCGCCGCGGGGTCGAGCACCTGCGCAACGGCCGCGGCGGTGAGCAGTTTTTGGGTCGACGCGACCCGGCGGGCGGTGGGGGCACCGGCGGCATACACCTGCTCGCCGGTGGCGACATCGCGGATGCTGACGCCGACCCCCGGCCCCAGGGCGGGATCGGCGAGTGTCGGGGTGATCGCCCGCTCCAGGGCGTCGCGGTCGAGCGCCTGCGCGTCGAGCGGCGCGAGCACCGGATTGGTGGCCGTGGGGGTGGGCAGGGCGATGGCCGGCGCGGCGTCGCCGGGCGTTGCGTCGGCAGCATGCGCGTCGGTGGGCGCCGGGGCGGGCGTGGCGCGGGTGAGGATCCCCGGGACCACATCGAAGACGTCGGCAGCGACATACGAGCCCGCGGCGAGGACGAGCACGCCTGCTCCCGCGGCGAGGCGAGGCAACCTCACACGACCCCCTGACCCAAGACGGCGCGACATACGCAACACTTGCCCTCGGCAGACTAAGTCATCGACGACAAGGGAGTTCCGACGTGGAGTTCGACGTCACCGTAGAGATCCCCAAGGGTGCACGTAACAAGTACGAGGTGGACCACGAGACCGGTCGCATCCGGCTCGACCGGCTGCTCTTCACCTCGATGTCCTATCCGGCCGACTATGGCTATGTCGAGGAGTCGCTCGGCGAGGACGGCGACCCCCTGGACGCCCTCGTGCTGCTGGACGAGCCGACCTGGCCCGGCTGCCTGGTGCGCGCCCGGCCGATCGGGATGTTCCACATGCGCGATGAGGCCGGCGGCGACGACAAGATCCTCTGCGTCCCGGCCGGCGACCCGCGCAAGACCCACATCACCGAGCTCGAGGACATCAACGACTTCGACCGCCTGGAGATCCAGCACTTCTTCGAGACCTATAAGGACCTCGAGCCCGGCAAGTCCGTCGAGGGCGCCCACTGGGCCGGTCGGGAAGAGGCCGAGAAGACCGTCAACGAGGCGATCGCCCGCGCCAAGGAAGCCGGTGTCTCCACCGCCCGCTGGCGCATGCCCACCTCGGACAGCCGCCCCCAGGCGCAGCCCAGTGAGCAGGGTGAGTCCACGACGCAGGAGGCCACGGCGGTTGCCGAGCACACCACCGCCGACCGCCTGGCAACCAAGGACAAGCCGCTCAGCGACGAACGCTGATAGGCACCTGAGGTCGCGGGTCTCTACCCCGTAGCCCGCCATGGCCAAGCACGCCCGCGTTCCCGCTAGCTCCGACGCGGCCCACCGCCCTCGCGGCTTCCGGGCAGACGTCGAGGGGTTGCGGGCGGTGGCCGTCCTCGCGGTGCTCTGGTTCCACGCCCGGCTGCCCGGGCTCGGTGGCGGTTTCGCCGGGGTCGACATTTTCTTTGTCATCTCCGGCTTCCTCATCACCGGGCAACTGGTGCGCGAGGTGGAGCGCACCGGGACGGTATCGCTGCCGGATTTCTATGCCCGGCGCGCCAAGCGGCTCTTCCCGGCGGCCGCGACGGTGCTGCTGGCCGCCGCCCTGATCACCGCGCTCGCGCTGCCCCGGGTCCAGCTGCGGACCTTCGGCACGGACATCGCGGCAGCGGCGGCATACCTCATCAACTGGCGGCTCGCCGCGCGCTCGGTCGACTATCTCGCCGAGGATGTGGGCGCCTCCCCGGTCCAGCACTTCTGGAGCCTCGCGGTCGAGGAGCAGTTCTATATCGTCTGGCCGCTGCTGATCCTGGCGCTCGCCGTGCTCATCCGCCGCCGCGGTATGTCCGTGCGTCGCGGTCTGGCCGCGGGCCTGGCGCTGATCACCATCCCGAGCTTCGCCTGGTCGGTGTATCTGACCGCCAACGACCCGCCGCCGGCGTATTTCGTCACCACGACTCGGTTGTGGGAGTTGGGAATGGGCGCGCTGGTGGCCTTGGGTGCGCGGCGTTGGGACGCTATCCGTCCCCGCCTCGGTATGGCGTTGGGCTGGGCCGGTCTGGCGCTCCTGGCCCTGGGCCTGGTGGTCCAAGACACGGCAACCGCGTGGCCGGGGGCTGCCGCGCTGGTGCCGACGCTGGGCGCAGCCCTGGTCATCGTCGGGGGCTTCAACGCTGGATCCCGCGGCCCGGTGGCCATCCTGGGCCGGGCCCTGCCGGTATGGATCGGCGCCCTGTCCTACTCCCTCTATCTGTGGCATTGGCCGCTGGTCGTCCTCGCCGACGATCTGAGCGACTCCTCGGACGGCTGGGCGCGCCTCGCCTGCGTCGCCGCGATCGTCCCCGCCTGGGCAACCCATCGGTTCATCGAGAACCCGGTGCGTTTCCACCCGCGGGTCGCCGCCTCCACCCGCAACGCCTTGGTGCTCGGGCTGGCCTGCTCGGTGCTTGGGGTGCTGGCCGGTGGTGGTGCGGCCGCTACCAGTGGGATCTATCAGGTGCGCGTGGGTACTGCCGGTGAGGCATTGGGTGGGCGGGCCACCGCTCCGGTCAGTACCACGCAGCCGAGCCAGCTCGGCTCCACTGCCGGCTCCGCGTCGGCGTCGGCCTCGCCGTCGGGATCGATCACGGTCGACCCCGACCCGCAGTGGGTATATCCGGATCCCAAGCTCGCTACCGCGGATGTCCCGGCCAGCGACCGCGACAAGTGCACTAGCGGAGTGACCTCGCACAGCGTGCGGGTCTGTGACTACGGCGACACCACGAGCGACACGGTCGTGGCGGCCATCGGGGATTCCAAGCTGGCGCAATGGCTGCCCGCCCTCGATCGCATCGGCAAGGCGGAGCACTGGCGCATCCGGCTCTACACCAAATCTGCCTGCGCCTGGACCTCGGCGCTGACCGCCCTGGAAGAAGTTCCCAACCGCACCTGCCAGGCCTGGGGGACGCGGGTCCTGGCCAAGGTGCTCAAGGAACGCCCTGTCGCCGTACTCACCTCGAGCCTGCGCGCGGACGCCTATGCCGGCGCCGAACGCACCCAGCAGGCCCTCGTCGACGGTTACGTCGACTACTGGTCGCGCCTGGCCAAGGCCGGGATCCCCGTCATTGCCATTGCGGACACCCCCTTGCCCGCGGACGTCGTCTACGACTGCGTTCTCGGCCATCCCACGGACTTCATGACCTCCTGCGATTTCCCGTATGCCGAGGGCCGCGGCACCGCCGCGCTGCGCGCCGCCGCGCAGCGCGTCCCCACCACGCGCTCGCTTGATTTCACCGACCTCACCTGCCCCGGTGGGCAGACCTGTGTCCCCGTGATCGGCAATGTCCTGGTTTATCGCCAGGGCTCGCACATCACGGCCACGTATGCCGATTCGCTCACCGACGCCATCCGCCCCCGGCTGGTCGGGGCGCTCGCCCAGGCCCGCAAACAGGCGCGCGACCAGGCGGGATAGCCAGCGCCACAGGCGCGGCCGCAAGGTGACGCCGCAGGCCTGGACGCAGGTGACGCCGCAGCCGGGGCGAAGGTGGGCGCACGCAGGTGACGGATCGCGGCATACCGGTGCGGGGCGCAGCGGCGGGGACGCGCCGACCACCCACGGTGGGCATGACCGCATACCGTCGGCTAGCTTCGACCGCGTGAGTGCTCAGGCCCCCTCCGCGGTGATCCTTGTCCGTGCGCGTCGATTCACCCCCAATCCGGCGACCGCAGCGGACAACGCTTTTCAGAGCGCTGTCCCGCAGGGACAAAGCGACGACGCCGTGTCCACTGCGGCGCTGGCCGAGATGGACGCGCTGGCGCAGGCGCTGCGCGAGGTTGGCGTGCGGGTGCACGTCTTCGAGGACGAGGACCACACCCGGCCGGACAGCGTCTTCCCGAACAACTGGATCTCCACGCACGCCGGCGGGTATGTCGCGGTGTACCCGATGTATGCCTCGAACCGGCGCCACGAGCGGCGCGCGGACGTGCTGGAGCTGCTCAAGTCGCACTACCGCGTGCAGACGATCATCGACTACTCGGGCCTGGAGCCGGACGGGATCTTCCTCGAAGGCACCGGTGCCATGGTGCTCGATCACGTCTCCCGGGTGGCCTATACCGCGATCAGCCACCGCGCCGATACCAATGTGCTGGAACGCTTTTGTGCCGACTTTAACTACGAGCCAATGGCGTTCGAAGCGGTCGATGAGCAGGGCGTGCCGGTTTATCACACCAATGTCATCGCGTGCGTTGGCACCGACGTCGCCCTGATCGCGCTGGAGATGATCAAGGACGAGGTGCGTCGCGCGCAGGTCCGCGAGCGGCTCGAGGTCAACGGCCGGGTCGTCGTCGAGCTGACCGAGGAGCAGATCCGCGAGTTCGCGGGGAATGCGGTGGAGTTGTGCGGCCGGACCGCCGATGGCCGCCGGCGGTATGTGATGGCGATGTCGGCGCGTGCCAAGCGCAGCCTGCGACCCGAGCAGGTGGCCGTCATCGAGCAGTCCTGCGAGATCGTCGCCGTGGACGTCCCCACCATCGAACTGGCCGGCGGCTCGGTGCGCTGCATGATCGCCGGCGTGCACCTGGACCGGCGCCCGGCGGAAGAGCCGGAACTCACCGAAGCGGTCGAGGCGATCGACGAGGCGCCCCAGACCATCGACGGCCGGGACGTCCACGACTGACGGAGCGGCGGCGGGCGGACGGCATACGACCCTAATCTCGGGAACAACGCGGGCATCGCTTCGGGTTGAGGCGACGTGAAGAAGATCGGGTTCCTGAACTTTGGGCATTGGACCGACTCGCCGCACTCGCAGGTGCGCACGGCGTCCGATGCGCTGCTGCAGTCGATCGAACTCGCGGTGGCGGCCGAAGAGGTCGGTGCCGACGGCGCCTACTTCCGGGTGCACCACTTCGCCCGGCAACTCGCCTCGCCCTTCCCGCTGCTCAGCGCGATCGGAGCGAAGACGCAGCGGATCGAGATCGGCACCGGCGTCATCGACATGCGCTACGAAAACCCGCTGTATATGGCCGAAGACGCCGGCGCCGCCGACCTGATCGCCGGTGGCCGCCTGCAACTTGGCATCAGCCGAGGGTCACCGGAGCAGGTCGTCGACGGCTGGCGCTACTTCGGCTATCAGCCCGCCGAGGGCGAGGACCAGGCCGGTATGGCGCGTCGCCACACCGAGGTGTTGCTCCAGGTGCTCGAAGGCGAGGGTTTTGCGCAGCCCAGCCCGCGCCCGATGTTCCCCAATCCGCCGGGGTTGCTGCGGGTCGAACCGCATTCGGCGGGGCTGCGCGAACGCATCTGGTGGGGTGCGGCGTCGGACTCCACCGCGGTCTGGGCCGCGCAGCAGGGGATGCACCTGATGTCCTCGACGCTGAAGAAGGATGAGACGGGCGAGCCCTTCCATGTCCAGCAGCGCAAGCAGATCGAGGTCTTCCAGCAGGCCTGGCGCGAAGCGGACCACGACCGTGCGCCGCGGGTTTCGGTGAGCCGCTCGATCATGCCGATCGTCACCGCGCAGGATGCGGCCTACTTCGGGCGCGAGGGCCGCGGGGGCGACCAGGTCGGCGCGATCGACAATATGACGGCGATCTTCGGCAAGACGTATGCCGCCGAGCCCGAGGAACTCGTTCAGCAGCTCGCTGAGGACGAGGCCATCGCCGCCGCCGACACCCTGCTGCTGACCGTGCCCAACCAACTCGGCGTGGACTACAACGCGCACGTCCTGCGCACGATCGTCCAAGACGTCGCCCCCGGCCTCGGCTGGCGCTGACGTCCCCGCGGCGGGAGGCGAGCTATCTACCGGCGTGGCCGCCTCCCCTGTCGTGCGGGGATCGGGCATGTCGTGCGGGGATCGGGCTGGTCGTGCGGGGGTATAGCCCCGCACAACAACCGCCATCCCCGCACCACGCCGCCTAACGCCGCACCACCTCGGCTAACCCCGCACGAGAACCGGCGGGGGGGGCGCCGGGGGCTCAGTCGGGGCGGGTGACGTCGACGCCGAGCGCGTCGGCCATGCGCTCGGCCGCCTTCGCTTCCTCCGTGCGACCGGCGCGGTGCAGGGAGCGGATGAGCAGCAGAACGGCATACGAATTGCCCGGGTCGCGATCCAGGATCTCGCGCGCGGCATCCACCGCCCGCATCAACTGGGCGGAGTGGAAGTAGCTGCGCGCCAACAGTTCCCGGGCCTCGCCGGTGCCGGGTTCGGAGCCGAAGTGCGCCAGCAGATACTCCAGCGCCTGCCCGGCTTCGACATAATCGCGGGCGTCGAAGAGTTGTTGCGCCCACTGGTAGATCGCATAGGGCTCCCGCCCCGGCAGCCGCTCCTCGATGGAACTCATCCCTGCTCCTTGTCCGTTACTCCCGCCAGCCTCTCATCCCGCCTGGCACCGGCCCAGGGGAAGCGGCGCACGAGCGGCGGGACACCCGGCATACGCCCCGCATACCGCGGCATACCCCGGGAAACGACGCATACCCCGGAAATTGCCGGGGTATGCGTCGCCAACCGGGGTATCAGCCCGCAACCGGGGTATGCCGGTATGGCGCACCGTCGAGACAGCAGCGCCGGCTCAGCTAGGCTTGGGGGCTCCCGGGCGGGCATACCGCAGCCAGATCAGGATGGTGTACATGATCGCCCAGGCCACCCCGTTCCAATAGAAGGTCGTCGGCCCGAAGGTGGTGACCCCCGCCCCGAAGAAGAAGGGCCCGAACGCCGCGATCGCCGAGGTCCAGCCGATCACCCCACCGGCCTGCCGGCGCTCGAAGATCATTGGCATCTGCTTGAAGGTCGAGGCAAGTGCATCGGCTGCCATACCTGCTCGGTGACCTGCAAACAGGCCTGGACCAACCGGACCGGCACCGAATACGTCTGGTTCAACAATGTGGAGACCCGCAAGCGGATGAATATCTCGTGGTCGGCGAACTGGGATGACGACCTGGGCGGGGCGACGACATACGGGCCGCCGGACCCGATGCTCACGGGCATCGAAGACAAGGTGCGCTTCGACTTCGAGCAGACGTTCATGTTCTATCGGCCCCGGATCTGGGAGCACTGCCTGAACCCCTCGTGCGCGGCACCCTGTCCCAGCGGCGCGATCTACAAGCGCAGCGAGAACGGGATCATCCTGGTCGACCAGGAACGCTGCCGCGGCTGGCGCATGTGCATCAGCGGCTGCCGGTGCAAGAAGGTCTACTTCAACCACAAGACCGGCAAGGCCGAGAAATGCACCTTCTGCTTTCCGCGCATCGAGGTGGGCATCCCCACGGTGTGCTCCGAGACCTGCGTGGGCCGACTGCGCTATATCGGCCTAATCCTCTATGACGCCGACGCCGTGCTCGCCGCCGCCAGCGTGGAGAACGACACGGATCTGTATGCGGCACAACTGGATTGTTTCCTCACCCGGAGCACCCGCAGGTGCACCGGGAGGCGGCCAAGGCCGGCATCCCGGAGGAGTGGATCGAGGCGGCCCGCCGCTCGCCGGTCGCCGCCGACAACCCGCTGCGCGGGCGGGTCAACTTGCTCAGCTGGGATGGCAAGGGGTTGCCGGAAGGCATCTTCCCGAGCTCGCGGGAGGAGGACAAGTGATGCAGTGGCGGCGCCACCGGCGCACCGAGCCCGCCTTGTCGCCGTACGCCTTGCGCTCGACCTGGCAGGTGACCTCCCTGCTGCTCTCTTCCACTTCGGGATGCTAGGGGTGATCCTCGGGCACGTCCTGGGGCTGCTCATCCCCCAGAAGTGGGCCGACGCCATCGGCCTGAGCCGGCACGCCTACCACGTGATCGCCCTGGTGGGCGGCATACCGGCGGGGCTCATGGCGGTGGTGGGGCTCATCATCCTCATCTATCGGCGGCGCACCACCGGGCCCGTCTTCAGCGCCACCACGGTGAACGACAAGATCATGTACCTCGTCCTCGGCGTAGTCATCGTGCTGGGCATCTGGAACACGATCGCGCAGTTGGCTGCAGTTCGGCGGCGAGTACAACTACCGCGACGGGGTCTCGCCGTGGCTTCGCAGCGTCTTCGAGTTCCGTCCGGACGCGGACCTGATGGCGGCCGCGCCCATCGGCTTCAAGATCCACGCGGTGGCGGCAGTCCTGCTCATCGCGCTGTGGCCATTCACCCGATTGGTGCACGTCTTCAGCGCACCGGTCGGCTATCTGACCCGGCCCTACATCGTCTATCGCAGCCGCGGCGCTCGCCCGCGGGTGGCGGGGATGCGCACCCCGCAGGGCACCTGGGACCGGCCCGGTCTGGAGTCCCACACCCGACGGGACGGCCGACGAGAACCCCAGCACCGCCGCTGACCGCCGATCCCGGCGCTTGGCCGCTATCAATCGGCAAAAAGGAACTGACGGGGGCCGCGTGTGCGGCCCCCGTCAGTGCGTTTCGTTCGGTCCGAGCGGACTCAGTCCAGCGCAGTGATCTCGGCCTGGATGGCCTCGACCTTGTCGCTGCCGATCATGCCGCCGGCCATGCCGATCGCCTGAGCGGCCGACATCCCGCGGACCATGCCGATCATCGGGTTGGATGTCACGCCGGGGGCGTGCTTCTCCATGATGGCCTGTACGTCCGGGTCGTCCAGGAGGGTGCCCATCGTGGTGGTGTTGATGTCATAGCGTGCCATGTGCGTCTCCTGCCAGAAGTGCTACCAACGAGTAACTGTGTGGTCTCAGCGTAGGTGCGACCGAACCGGTATGGGGTGGCGTGAGGGCGAGACGAACCTCATACCTGCTCGCCCCCGGCGCCTCAGCCTTCGCCGCGGGAGAAGCCGGCCCGCTGCGCTGCGTCCTCGTCCGTGAACCACACGTCGGCGACGGTCGCGTCATACCAGCTCGAGCCGGGGACCTGATAGATCCCCAGCGCGTAGACGCCCTTGATGGGGTGCCCCAGCGGCATGCAGCCGTCCTCGATCGGGGCCGCGGAGCCGACGCTCCAACCGCCGTCGACCACCTCATGCTCGTGCTGGGCCGGATCGGCTTCCTGCTGCCACTGCGGCTGCTCGGAGTCATCCGAGGATTCCTGCTCCGCGGACGGCGCGGGTTCCTCGGTCTCCTCGCTCATGTACCCGAAGGGCTCGGTGACCCCGGCCTCGGAGTCGGTGTCGGGGGTGACCAGGGCGTCATCGCTGCCGCCGTCATCGAGCTTCGGGGCGTCGGCGGTGCCGCCGCATTCGGCGCTGGCGACACCGGGGGCCTGGACGGGTTCCTGCTGCGCGAAGGTTCCTGACTGAGCGTTGGTTTCCGGCTGAGCGGGGTTTTCCGGCTCGTCCGGGGTGTTGACCGTGCGCAGCCCGAATGCCGATTTTTCCGACCCGGTCGACGACGCCTGCGCCGTCCAGGTGTCCGAGGTGGTCGCGCCGACCTGCGCGCCATCGCCCTCCGGCGCCCCATCCGGGCGCGCGGTGTCGAGGTCCGGCGTGGCCGAAGCCGAGGTAGAGGCCGACGTGTCCTGGGTCGGCGGGGCGAAGGACTGGGCGGCGGGGGTGGCGGAGGAGTCCACCGACGTCACGTCGCCGGCCGGGCGGCTCAGCTCCGCCGGCTCGCCGACGGCGGCATCCCCGGGCGACCAGGTGCTGCTGGTGTTGTCGCCAGAGACCTCGACCTCCGCCGGGCCGCTGGCGGCCACCGAACCGTCCCAGCCCTGCTGCGGCAGGTGGGCGGGTGCGACGCTATCGCTGTCGTCGGCAGTCGACTTCAGGTTGTCGTTGGAGGTCGAATTCAAGGACGACGTCGCCGGCGAGCCGAACTCACCGGCCGGCTTGTCGTCGCTTGGCGCGGCGAAGGTGGTGCCCTCTTCTGCGGTGTCCGAGTAGCTGGGGGCCTCGACCTCCACCTCGTCACCGATCTCGTCGGTCAACCGGTCGCCGGTCACGCTCTCCTGCTCACCCAGCTCCCGGACGCTCCATTCGGGCGCCGGGGTCGATTCCGATAACGGCGCATCGGTTTCCACGGACTTGGCGGTGCTGAAGACCGGGGCCTGGGAGACCGGGGCCGCGGTGGATGCCGGGGTCCCCTCGGACGCCAGGCTCGCATCGGACACCGAGGCCACGCCGGGGTCCAACTCCGCGTTGTGGTCGTCGCCACGCACCGTGCTGGTGTCGCCACCGATGCCCTGGTAGATCACGCGCTCGGTCTGTTCGGTGCGCTGCATACCCGAGTCGCGCGTCGGCGTCACCTCGGACACCGGGAAGGCGCTGGCGGCGTCTGTCTCGTCGGTGCAGGCCGCGGCCACGCGGTCGGCCGCATGGCGGCCCACGTGCTGGTCGTCGTTGTTGACGCTGGTGTCCACGGTGCCGTTATCCGTGGTGTCGGCGTTGCTCATCCCGGGCAAACCGCGCTCGGGCAGGTCGAAGTCATCCGGGTCACCGCTCAGGTCCGGCATGGCCTCCATCCGATCGGGCACGGCGGCCCGAGCCTCCGCCTCGGCGGCGGCCATCCCGTCCTTTTCCGCCGTGCCCTCGAGGCGCGCCTCGGGGATTACGCCATCCGGGCCGGTCTCGAAATCGACGGGGTCACCGTCGGTCCCCGCTGCCGCCCGCTCGACATCTTCGCGCAGGCCCGCTGCGTCATTTTTCTCGTCCATCGCCTTCTCGCTCACGTTGCCGATTAGCACGTTGTCGTTCATCGTGGCCGCACTACCCGCGAATCCCGCAGCCGACTTCTCGCCCAGCGTCGTGGTCTCACCCAGATTGGTTTCCGCGACATCCGCGCGCTCGGTGCCCACGACCTCCTCGCGCCCAGCGACCGCCTCGCGCCCAGCGACCGCCTCGCGTCCGGCGACCGCCTCGCGCCCGGCCCCGGTGCTCACGCGCTCACCCTCGGATGCCGTCATTGCGCTCCGGCCCGTATCCAGCGGACGCGGCGCCGGGTCGATGGCTCCGTGATCGTCGCCGACCGATACCGGCTTTCGGCGCGAGCCGATCAGCAGCCAGATGATCACCAGCACCATCAGGACGAAGAGGATGACGAGGTAAAGGTTCTTGCCTTCGGGCATGATGTCTCCTGTCGTGGCCCGGCGCCGCCGCATACGGGCGAACCGGACGGCAACCCGGAACGGGGCAAACCAACCGTTCATGTGCTGACCTTATTGCGCGGCATGGCCGGGCAGATGGTGGGTGAGGCGCCTAGTTGGGACGAGCGGGCGGATCCCATTCGACTTCCAGGATCGCCCCGGGGTTGAGCAGGCCGTGCGGATCGAGCGCATTCTTGATCCGGCGGGTGAGCGCCATAACCTCCGGCCCGAGCTGCGCGGGCAGGGCTCCGCGCTTGAGCCGGCCCACGCCATGCTCGCCGGTGATCGTGCCGTTCAGGTCGACGGCAGCCTGCATGACGTCATTGAAGGCTGCCTGGGCGCGTTCCAGGGCTCCGGGTTCCTGGGGGTTGTAGACCACATTCGGGTGGGTGTTGCCGTCACCGGCGTGCGCGACCACGGGGATCGGCAGCCCATGATGAGCGGCGATCTCCTCGAGCCGGCCGAGCAGTTCCGGCAGGCGGGGCACCGGCACGCCGACATCCTCCAGCAGCAGGGAGCCCTTGCGCTCCAGCGCCGGGAAGGCCGCCCGCCGGGCCGCGCAGAACATCTCCCCCTCGTCGGGATCGATGGTGGTCACCACTTCCTCGGCGCCGGCCGCGGCGCAGATCTCCTCGACCGTCGCGGCGTCCTCCGCCCGCGCCGCGCCTGGCGAATCCACCTGGATGACCAACAGGGCCGCGGCGTCCCGGTTCAGACCCATCGGCCGGAAGTCCTCGACGGCGTTGATCGAATACCGGTCCATGAACTCCACCAAGGAGGGACGCAACCGGCCGCCCATCTCCACCACCGCCCGAGCCGCGTCCACGACGTTGGCAAAGGTGGCGACCACGGTGGCCGGCGGCGGGGGCAGCGGCACCAGGCGCAGCGTGGCACCGACGATCACGCCGAGGGTGCCCTCGCTGCCGACAAAGAGTTTGGTCAGCGACAACCCCGCGACATCCTTGACGGTCTGGCCACCGAGGCGCACCAGCGTGCCATCGGCCAAGACGACGTCGAGACCGAGGACGTAGTCGGTGGTCACGCCATACTTCACGCAGCACAGGCCGCCGGCGTTGGTGGCGAGATTGCCACCGATGGAACACATTTCGAAGGACGCCGGGTCCGGCGGGTACCACAGGCCGTGCTCGCGCGCGGCGCGCTTGACCTGCGCATTGAGGATGCCGGGTTCGACCACAGCGAGCCGGGCCGCGGGATCGATCGCTACCGCGGTCATCCGGTCCACGCTCAACGTCAGTCCGCCTTGGACCGCGAGCGAACCCCCCGAAAGGCCCGAGCCGGCGCCCCGAGGCACGATCGGTATGCGGTTCTCCGCCGCCCAGCGCACCGCCGCCTGCACCTGCTCCACCGTGGCCGGACGCACCACCACGAGCGGCTGCCCCGCCTCGTCACTCTTGGACCAGTCGTAGCGGTAGGCCTCCATCCGGTCCGGGTCGGTGAGGACGTAGTCCTCTCCGATCGCGTCACGCAACGGGGTGAAATCCACACTCATGGCAGCTCCTTAGGGCGGGCGAGACGATCGATGAAAGCAAGTAGCAGGGCTTCTCGAAGGCGCGGAGATGCTTGCGCGAGAAGACTATTGATCCCGGCCATGCGCTCCGGCAGGGCCAGCGTCGCACCCTCGGCGGCCCGGCCGGCCGCGGCGAGCACGGCACCGAAGGCCGCCTCGTCCAGAGTGGCCGGGTCCAACGCCGCAAGGACCTGCGCCAACCCGGGATCGAGGTGGGCCGGCCCGGCAGTCCGGGCCGCGGCGACCGCGTCTGTGAGCGCGTCGAGGAGTTCATCGATGCGGGTTGCCGTGGCCGCGCACAGACTCAGGTGCAGGCTGGGCGGGCCCCCGCGGAAGGGCAGCTGGGGGCTCAGCAGCCAACCGCGCGCGGTCATCTCATCCGCGACCGCGAAGAGATCAAGATCGGCGTCGTTGGCGGCCACGGCGAGCAGGGTGGTGTCCGGGGTCGCCAGCACCCGCAGGCCGAGATCGCGCGCAGCGAGTTCCCCGGCCACCGTGCGGGTTGCGGTGACGGCCGTCTGGGCCAGCGCTCGATAGCCGTCAACACCGATAAAGCGCACCACGGCCCAGGCGGCCGCGAGCGGGCCGCCGGACTTGGTCGATTGCATCGTCGTGTTGAGCATCGTGTAGCCCGGCCAGTCTGCGGCCGCGAAATAGTGGCAACGCCGCAGCCGGGGCTCGCGATGCAGCAGGATCGAGACGCCCTTGGGGGTGTAGGCATATTTGTGCAGGTCCACCGACAGACTGGTGACCCCGGGCACGGCGAGGTTCCAGTCCGGCGCGTCCTTGAGGAAGGGCAGCACCCACCCGCCGATGCAGGCGTCCACGTGCACGCGGATGCCGCGCTCGGCGCCGATCGCGGCGAGTTGCGGGATCGGGTCGACCACCCCGTGCGCGTATGACGGTGCCGACCCGACGATCAGCACGGTCCCGGGTTCCACGGCCCGCGCCATCGCCGCCGGATCGGCCCGATAGGTCTGTGGGTCCACGTCGACGAAGACCGGCCGGACCCCGAAATAGTGCGCGGCCTTGTGGAAGGCGGCATGCGCCGTTGTCGGCACCACCATCGAGGGCGAATCTCGTTGCGCCGCAGTATTTCGCGGGTCATCGCGGGCGGCCAGCACGGCGAGCAGGATCGACTCAGTACCCCCCGAGGTCACCGTGCCGACCGCGTCCGGGGCGCCGGCCAGCTGCGCGGCCGTGGCGACCAGGTCGTTCTCCAGGGCCAGCAGCGACGGGAAGGCGGTGGGGTCGAGTCCATTGGTCCCCGCGTATGCCGCCAGCACCCGCCGCCCGACCTCGTCGGCCTCGGCCAACCCGGAATCGTAGACATAGCTCAGCGTGCGCCCGCCGCGTGTCGGAACATCCTGTGCGCGTAAGCGATCCAGCGTTGCGAGAATCTCGTCGGCGGCGTTCACGGTGCCCCCTTCTCGCTCGCCCGGCTGAGGCTGCGCACCTCGTCTTCGCGCAGACGGTAGCGACTGAGGGTCAGCACCGATAGTGCCAGCGCACCTGCTGGCACGAGGGTGAACCCCACGGCGATGGCGCTCACCGCCGAGGCGCTCTGGGTGACCCCAGGTCCGGCCGAGGAGAGATAGCCGCCGGCTGCGAGCACACCGGCATACAGGCCCGGGCCGAGCGCCAGGCCGAGGGTTTCCGCGCCGGTCCAGACGCCGGTGAATACGCCGATGCGGTTGGTCCCGGTGCGGGCGGCGTCCACCGCCGCCACATCGGGGAGCATCGCCATCGGGAACAGCTGGGCACCGGCGTAGCCGACCCCGACCACCCCCACCGCGACGGCGAGCGCCAGGATGCCCCGGTCACGGACCGCATACGCCGCCAATGCTCCGAAGAGCAGGACCAGCGAGGCCGCCTGAAAACCGGCCTTCTTGCCCACCCGCGCGCCGACCGCCTGCCACAGCGGGGTCACCAGCAGCGCCGGAGCGACGAAACAGACGAAGAGAATGGTCGCCGCACCGCTCCGGCCGACCACCCAGCGCGCCAGATAGTCCACGCCCGCGAGCATGCAGCCGGTGGCCAGCGCCTGGAGCACGAAGGTCGCCAGCAGGCAGCGGAAATCCGATGTGGCAGCGACCAACCGGAGTTGTTCGCGCAATCCCGCCGCCGGAGCCGGTATGTCGTGCAGCGCCGCCCCGGCCGTTCCCCGCCACGCCCCCAGCGCACCCAGCAGGATCAGCACTCCCACGAAGAGACCCACCCAGCGGTAGCCGGCCTGCGGCCCCACGGCGTCGCGGATCGCCGGGGAGAGCCCGCCGCTGACCAGGATCGTCAGCGCCAGGATCGCCACCCGCCAGGTCATCAGCCGGGTGCGTTCGCTCGGGTCGTCGGTCAGCTCGGCGGGCATAGCGACATACGGGACCTGGAAGAACGCATAGGCACTGGCGCAGGCGAGGAAGGCGAGCGCCACCCACGCCGCGGCCAGCGCGGGCGGGCTCGTCGGTCCGTTGAAGAGCAGGACAAAGAGCACGGCGAGGGTGATCCCGGCTCGTAGCAGAAATGGCCGACGGCGCCCGGCGGGATGACGAGACCGGTCCGAGATGCGCCCGGCGATGGGGTTGAGGATGACGTCCCAGACCTTGGGCGCTAAGACAATCAGACCGGCCAGGGCGGCGCCGACGCCCAGCCGGTCGGTCAGATAGGGCAGCAAGAGCAGACCGGGCACCGCGCCAAAGGACCCGGTGGCCACCGACCCCAGGCCATACCCGGCCCGTACCCGCCCCGGCATCGTCGCCGAGGCGCCGTCACCCGTCCTCACGGGCGCCACCTTAGGCCGGTTGACTGCCGAGCGGGAGGGGTGCGGGTGGGGCGAGCACCCGGCATACCGGCGTGAAACTCGCTCGCCGGGCACGGAACGTATGGCGATAATCGGGGCCATGCGCCAGGTCCGCCAAAGCTCCAAGTTGCAGAACGTCCGGTATGACGTGCGGGGCCCGATCCTCGTGGAGGCTCAGCGACTGGAGGCCGAGGGCCACCGCATCCTCAAGCTCAATATCGGCAATCCGGCGCCCTTCGGCTTCGAGGCCCCGGACACGATCCTGCAGGACATGATCCACAACCTGCCGCAAGCGCAGGGGTACAGCGATTCCAAGGGCATCTATTCGGCGCGCACGGCGGTGGCGAACTTCTACCAATCCGAGGGCTTGCGCGATGTGGATGTCGAGGACATCTTCATCGGCAATGGCGTCTCGGAGATGATCAGCCTGGTGCTGCAGGCGCTGGTCGACAATGGCGACGAGATCCTCGTCCCGGCACCGGACTATCCGCTGTGGACCGGGGCAGTCTCGCTCGCGGGCGGCACCCCGGTGCACTACCTGTGCGACGAGGAGAACGGCTGGATGCCGGACCTCGCCGACATCGAGGCCAAGATCACCCCGGCGACCAAGGCGCTGGTGATCATCAACCCCAACAACCCGACCGGGGCCGTCTACAGCCAGCAGATGGTCGCCGCGCTGGCCGACATCGCGCGCCGCCACGAGCTGGTGCTGATGGCCGACGAGATCTACGAAAAGATCCTCTTCGACGGCGCCGTGCACCACCATGCGGCGGCGGCCGCGGGCGACGATGTGCTCTGCCTGACCTTCTCCGGGCTGTCCAAGGCCTACCGGGTGGCCGGTTTCCGCTCCGGCTGGGTGGTGGTGACCGGGCCGCGGGAGCGCGCCGCGGACTTCCTCGAAGGCCTCACCCTGCTCTCGAATATGCGGATGTGCGCCAATGTCCCGGCGCAGCACGCGATCCAGACCGCGCTGGGCGGCTACCAGTCGATCAACGACCTGACCCGGCCCGGTGGCCGGCTGCTGGAGCAGCGGGACACCGCATACGAACTGCTCAACCAGATCCCCGGGATCAGCTGCGTCAAGCCGCAGGGGGCCCTCTATTGCTTCCCCAAGGTCGACACGCAGATGTATGGCGTGGACGACGACGAGAAGTTCGTCATCGAGCTGCTGCGGGCCAAGAAGATCCTGCTCACGCATGGCACCGGTTTCAACTGGCCCAAGCCGGACCACTTCCGCCTGGTCATCCTGCCCAACGCGGACGACCTGAAAGAAGCCATCGAGCGCATCGCCTCCTTCCTCGAGGCGCGCCGCGTCGCCTGAGCGCCCGGATAGGCGCCGAGCCACGGATGGGCACCGGGCCACGGATGGGCACCGGGCCACGGATGGGCACCGACCCCAGAATGGGCGTCTAAACTCGCCCTGCTATGTCGACACCCGCAACCTCAGCGCCGCGCCCCGTCAGCAACCGCGGCAAATGGCTCCTCGCCGCACTCTGCCTGGCGTCCCTGGCCGTGCTGGCGCTCCTCATCCCGTCGATCCGCAGTGCCTTGGGTGACGAGGAACAGCAGGGTCCGTTGTCGGCCGTGGCCCTGACGATCGAACCGCTGAGCAAGACCGAAAAGAAGGCCTGCCCCAAGGAAATCCGCGAGGTGGACCTGCAGCGGGCGACCACCGCGGTCACCGGGGTAGCCACCACCAGCAAGGCCGGGGAAGCCACCTTCGTCGCCGACCACTGGTTCAAGGGCGGCCCCGCCGACCGGGTGGTGCTCACCAGCAGCGACGAGACCAAGCTGCAGAGCGCGCTCTCCCAGGCCGGCCTGACCAGCGGCCGCGTCCTCATCGCCTCCCGCTCCGGTGAGGTACTGATGTGCGGGGAGTCCGGCACCTACAGCACCGACCTCGCCGCCCTGTATGTGAGCGCCTTCGAGCAGTAGGCCGCGGCGCGGGCTGGCCGGAACACGGCCAAGCCCTGGCAGCAGTGGGGCCATCAAGGCGACGGCGAAGCCCCGGTTGTGCCGCTGCTGGCCGCGATGGGCAGAAGTGGGGTTATCCAGCGGCGCAGATCGCCCCATTTCTGCCAAGGCGCCACCGCTGCGCTTTCGGCGGCCAGTCCCAGACTGGATCCCAGCCCCAGACAGAGCAAAGCCCCGGCCGCGTTTGCGCTGGTCGGGGCTCTTCTCCTCTGTCTCAACACAGAGCGCGCCCGAAGGGATTCGAACCCCTAACCTTCTGATCCGTAGTCAGATGCTCTATCCGTTGAGCTACGGGCGCAGGCGCCGAACTTGCCGACGCACGAGGCCTCATCTTACCGGCCCGCGGCCCCACCGCGAAATCCGCTGCGCCACCGACCCCGGCGCCCCGAACCACCGAGGGCGAGCCGCGCCATACCGGCGGGTAGCGGAGGGGGTGAGATGCCGGCATACCCCGGGCGGCTACGGTGGATGGACGCCGGTCCGGATACCCGCGCGGTCTCCCGGCCCGGTGGTGCGAGCGGGGGCAACGGGGCCCCTACTGGACAAAGGACAAGACGTAATGACCGACAGCACCGGCACGACGCACCAGGGCCTACAGGCCTGGGTCGACGAGGTCGCCGCGATGACGACTCCGGATCGGATCGTCTGGGTGACCGGCTCCGACGAGGAGTGGACCGAGCTGACCGACAAGCTCGTGGCGGCGGGCACCTTCACCCGCCTGGACGAGAAGAAGAAGCCGAACAGTTTCCATGCCGCCTCCGACCCCAGCGATGTCGCCCGGGTCGAGGACCGCACCTTCATCTGCTCCCGCGAGGAGAAGGACGCCGGGCCCACCAATAACTGGATGGACCCGCAGGAGATGAAGGAGCTCATGCGTGGGCTCTACCAGAGCTGCATGGCGGGCCGGACGATGTATGTCATCCCGTTCGTCATGGGCCATCTCGAGGCCGAGCACCCGATGTTTGGCGTGGAGATCACCGACTCGGAGTATGTCGTGGTCTCTATGCGGGTGATGGCCCGCTGCGGCACCAAGGTGCTGCGCCGCATCGAAGAGCTCGGCGAGGACGCCAACTATGTCCCGGCACTGCATTCTGTCGGTGCCCCGCTCGCCGATGGCCAGCAGGACGTGCCCTGGCCATGCAATGCCGAGAAGTACATCGTCCAGTTCCCCGAGGAGCGGACCATCTGGTCCTTCGGCTCCGGCTACGGCGGCAACGCCCTGCTCGGCAAGAAGTGCTACGCCCTGCGCATCG
>CAKZIH010000322.1 GCA_936931335.1 uncultured Nostocoides sp.
CCGGGCTCAGCGCAGCGCCGGCCGCAAGGCACCGGCCAACGCCGCCCCGCAGCCGAGCGCGCCCGAGCCCAACACCCCCGAGCAGCCGCCCACGCCGAGCAGCGGAGGGGGATTCTTCACCGCTCCCTCCCAGGGCTGGATCTCCTCGGAGTTCGGGATGCGCTTCCACCCGATCCTCAACTACTGGCGACTGCATTCCGGCCGCGACTACGCCGCCAATTGCGGCACGCCGGTGGTAGCCGCCGCACCCGGCACCCTCGTCTCCGCGGGTTGGGGCGGGGGCTATGGCAACCAGGTGATCGTGAGCCACGGACTGGTCGGCGGCGAGCCGCTGGCCACCACCTACAACCACCTGTCCTCGATCGTGGTCTCCGGTAGCACCGTCACCCGCGGCCAATTGCTCGGGTATGTCGGGACCACCGGTCTGTCGACCGGGTGCCATTTGCACTTCGAGGCCCGGGTGAATGGCGTCCCGAAGGACCCGCGCAACTGGTTGTAAGGCCGCCGCAGGGTGCGGGGGGCGAGCATCCGACATACGGGCAGGTAGCGTTGCTTGCGCGCCACGCACCTCGTGGCGCGGACGGACGGGGACGAACACAGTGGCCAAGGACACGGGACAGAAGCTGATTGCGGGCAACCGCAAGGCACGACACGACTACCTGATCGAGGACACCTTCGAGGCGGGTATCGCGCTACTGGGCACCGAGGTCAAGGCGCTGCGAATGGGCCGGGCCAGTCTGGTGGACGGCTACGCGATCTTCTATGGCGACGAACTGTGGCTGGAGGGGGTGCACATCCCCGAATACGTCCAGGGCACGTGGACCAATCACACTCCGCGTCGGCGGCGCAAGCTGCTGCTGCACCGCAGCGAACTGGCCAAGCTGGAGGCCGGCACCCGGTCCAGCGGGCGCACGATCGTCCCGCTCGCGCTCTATTTCAAGGATGGGCGGGCCAAGGTGGAAATCGCGCTGGCACAGGGCAAGCGGGCCTATGACAAGCGCCATGCACTGCGCGAACGGCAGGATCAGCGGGATATGGATCGCGCGCTGCACGGACGGGGTGAGTAGCTGGTGCGCCGGCTCCTCGCCCTCTTCGGCCTGATGCTCGCCGGCTGCGGAATGCTCGCCCCGGCCGCGAGCGGTGCCGTAACCGGCGGACCCGCGAGCGCGCCCGGGCTAGTCCGTGGCTACGAGCGCGGTTTTGTGGCCGCCGAGGGCGGGGAGCGCAATGCCGCCTATGACGTGGCGCTGGTGGCCCTGCCGGACGGCTCGCTGCAGGTCACCGAGACCATCACCCACGTCTTCCCGCAGGACCAGGAGCGCCACGGGATCACCCGGGACATCCGGGTGCGCGCCGGCTACCAGGACCGCGAGGACGTCTACCGCTACTACCGGATGAGCGGATTGACGGTTAGTTCGCCGACCGGCGCGCCGGCTGACGTCGATCAAAGCGACTTCGGTGCCTATGTTCACCTGCGAATCGGCAGTGCGGACCGCACCGTCAACGGACAGCAGACCTATGTCATCAACTACACGCTCGCCCATGTCGTCAACGAGATCGATGCCGAGCGTGCCGAGCTGGTACACGACCTCGTGGGCGTCGCCAACGAAGAGGTCTACGACGAGGTGACCGCCTCGATCTCGGCGCCCGCCACGCCCACGCAGGTGGGCTGTAACTATGGGCCGCAGGGTTCGGATTCGCTCTGCGACGCGACGCTGGGCAATCCGTCGACCTTCCGGCATACCGGCCTCCAGCCCGGTGAGGCGATGACCGTCGCGACCTCGATGCCGCGCTCGGCCTTCGGCGACCTGTCTCCCGAACTCATCGAGGGCTCGACCGCGGGTGAGGGCCAGGACGCGGGCAGCACCGTGTCGCCGGCGGCGGCGCGGACCCTCGGGCAGCTCACTGCGGGTCTGGGCGCCTTCCTGCCGCTGCTGGCGGCGGCCGGCATGAGCCTGCTGGTATGGAGTCGCGGCCGCGACGAGCACTACGCCGGACTCACCCCGGGGCTGGCCCCGGGTGCCGGGGAGGTGGCCGACACCGTTCGGCGCAGCCGGCCCGGGACCGTGACCGTGCAGTTCAGCCCGCCGCCGGGCGTGCAGCCGGGCCTGGTCGGCACGCTGATCGACGAGAGCGCCGACACCGTCGATGTCACCGCGACGGTGCTCGACCTCGCCGTGCGCGGGTACCTGCAGATCGCCGAGACCGAGAAGAGCTTCGGACGCACCGATTGGGAACTCACCCGGCTCACCCCGCCGCCGGACGCGCGGGCGCTGAGCACCTATGAGGAGACGCTCATCGAGGCGCTCTTCGCCCGCGGCACGCACGTGCGGCTCTCGGAGCTGCGGCATACCTTTGCCGCCACCCTGGCCTCGGTCAAGGGGCATATGTACAACGAAGTCGTGCGCCGCGGTTGGTTCCGCAACTCCCCGGAGAGCCAGCGCAGCGCCTGGTCCGGTTTAGGGACGCTGTTCATCGTTGCCGGCGTGATCTCGCTCTTCTTCCTGAGCGATCTCGTGCCCGCTGGCCGACCGCTGCAGGCCGTGCCCTTCTCCGGCACCACGATCCTTGCCGCCGGCCTGGTGCTCAGCGGCCTGATCGTCAAGGCGCTCGGGCGTCGGATGGCCGCCCGCACCGCCGACGGCTCCGCGGTGCTCGCCCAGGCGCTGGGCTTCCGGCAGTACCTGGTCACCGCCGAGGCCGGCCAGATCCGGTATGAGGAGGCCCAGGACATCTTCTCCCGCTACCTGCCGTATGCCGTGGTCTTCGGGGTGGCGGAGAAGTGGGCTAAGACCTTTGAGGAGGTGGCCGCCGCCGCGGCCGCGGCCGGGGTCACCATCACGCCGCCGATCTGGTACATCGGGCCGAATTTCGGCACCGGGATGATGTTCGACTCCATCGCCAGCGGTATGGACGATTTCGCCACCCAGGCGGCCGGCACCTTCGTCTCGACCGCGGGCTCGTCCGGGACCAGCGTCTTCGACAACAGTGGCGGCGGCTTCGGTGGGGGCCTCGGCGGGGGCGGGTTCTCCGGCGGCGGCGGATCGGGGTCCTCCGGCGGCAGCTGGTAGGCGGCTTGCCCGCCGGGAATGCACTTGGGCGCAGCGGCGTTGTGCCGCATACTGGAGTACTCGGTCGCCACATTCGGCCGGGATTGATAAGTCCACAGCGTGATGGGTCGGATCATCCATGGGGGTGATCGGTTTCGACATTGGTCGGTCTGTCAGGGGAAGCGGGTCGAGGACGCACGGTTATCTCGTCAACGCTCCGTGCAAACCAATAGGTGCCAATTCCAAGCGCACCGACTTCGCCCTCGCCGCCTGAGCGAGCCTCGAAGTCCGTCAGCCTGAGCTAGTTTCCGTCTCAGTGCCTGGCGTCAGCTAGGAAACTTGCTGCGTCGTCATGTCGGGGGACGGCGCGGGACTCTTACTCGACTGGGCCTGTCAGGGAACATGTGCGCGCGAGCCCTGGGGCCGAGAAATTCCATAGCGCACTGCACCCGGAGAAGTCCTGGTTCGCCGTCAGTGGACGCGGGTTCGATTCCCGCCACCTCCACTCCCATCCGACCCATCACGCTGCTGGCGCTACCTCCAGCATCCAGCGATCGCCCGCGGGCACGAAGCCGATCCGCGCGTAATAGGCGCCGGGCAGACCCGGTGGCGTGAACACCCGTCGGAAGCCCTTGCTCGCCAGCAGCCCGCTCTCGTGGAAGACGAAGGCGCCAGGGGAGAAGTCCCGAAACCGCTGGGTGACATAGTCGAGGTCGATTTGCGCCGCTGCCTCGCCGGCGTCGTGCAGCACGATGACCCCGGCGCTCTCGTTGCCATGTTGGATGAGGAAGGCGCTGGAGCGGGCGCCCACCCCGGCCGGGCGGAAGCTCGGGTGGTAGCGGGCGATATCCGCGCCATTGCGGCGCAGGAAGGCGGCGAGCACCGGGTCGTCATGCTCCACCGGCACGACTTCGTATGCCGTCCCATCCCGCCGATGCTCCCGCTGCAGTCTCACGATGTAGTAGACGTTGAGGGCGGCGAGCACCACATTCATCGCCACCATCGACCACACACTGATGCCCCAGTTGAAGATCAGCAGGGCGATGGTCGCGGCCAGGTTGAGCAGGCGCAGCCGTAGGATGCGGGTCTGCATGACCGATACGACGAGCAGGGCCGAGCCGGCCCAGCCCAGCACATCGAGAGCGCTCACGCCCGTTGCCGTATGTCAGCCCAAGCCCACCGCACGGCAACCGTGGCGCTGACTCTGTGCTCACCCATTTCCACGCCCATCTCCGCGCTGCCGACGGCCATCGCGCGGGCCATCATGGGGTGCCCACCCGGGCCCGGGGTGGCGGCGGGGGAGTCGATCACCAGCAGCACCTCGCCGATTTCGCGCCCAGCCAAGTGCGCGAACTGCTCCGCCTTGGCGCGCGCGTCGGCGAAGGCGGCTTCCCGGGCCCGCACACGCAGCGGTTCGATCTCGGCGATCTGCAATTGGATGCCGTCAATGGTGAGGGTGTCGCCGGCGGCGTCCGAGGCGGCGGCCACCAACCGGCCCACCACGGCGCGATCGCGCACCCGCAGCCGCAGCGACTGCCCGGCCAGGAAGCCGACGACGCGCCGACCCTCCCGGTCGTGCTCGGGGTGGACATAGGCGCCCGTGGTCTGCAGGTCGGCCGGGGCGACGCCGTGCTCCTTTGCCTGGGCGGTGATGCGCGCCATCGCCGAGTCCGCGCTGGCCAGGGCCTCGGCCACGCTGGAGCCGGGGGCGCACACGCCCAGGTCCAGGACCACGATGTCCGGTGCGCTGGCCGCCGCGCCGGTGCCAGTGGTTTCCACGAAGGCGTCCATGTGCGGCACAGTAGTGCGCCGCCGGTCGACCGACCCATCCCACTACCGTCAGGCGGCAATTACCCGATGCCCCAACCCGCCAACCTGCCCGCCGCTCGGCTTTCCCTCGGGCTTGCGCTGCTGCTCAATGCGGCCGTGGTGTTCTCACCATCCGCACCCGGGATCCCACTCTTTCCCTACGCCGACAAGGTGGTTCACCTGGCGATCTTCGCCATACCCGCGGCGCTGTTCGCGCTCGCGGGGCTCTCGGTGCCGGCCTGGGGGGCGGGGTTGACGGCATACGCCGTGGGCACGGAGGTGATCCAAGCGACCCTCTTGCCGCAGCGCAGCGGTTCAGTGGGCGACCTGGTTGCCGACCTGTCCGGGATCGCTTTGGGTGTGCTGATCGGGTGGGGGATTCCCATCGTGGGGGCGGATGCCGGACAATGAGGGGATGACCTGGACGGAGGACCTGAGCGGTCGGCTGCTGGTCGCCTCCCCTGACATCTCGGAGGGCATCTTCCGCCGCAGTGTGATCCTGGTTCTGCATCACGACGAGGATGGCGCGCAGGGGCTGATCCTCAACCGGCCGCTGGAGGCCGAGATCGATGCCGTTTTGCCGGGTTGGGGGAGCATCGCCTCCCAGCCGCCGCAGGTCTTCCACGGGGGGCCCGTCGGTCTCGATTGCGCCCTCGGGATCGTGGCGCTCGGCGGCGGCCCGGTGTCCACCGAGGGCTTGCGTCGGTTGTTCGGCGGCCTGGGCCTGGTCGACCTGGACAGTGAACCCGCACACATTGGCCCCGCCGTTGGTGGGATGCGGGTTTTCGCCGGCTATGCCGGTTGGGTGGCTGGGCAATTGGAGTCCGAGATCGCTAGCGGCAGTTGGTATGTCGTGGACTGCGAACCCGGCGATGCGTTCGTCCGGGAGGCGGGCGTGCTCTGGCGTACGGTGCTCAGGCGCCAGACCAACTCCCTGGCGCTGGTGGCCACCTATCCGGCGGACCCGTCGCTCAACTGACCGGCGTCGCAGCCGTTCGACCGGCAGCACCGTCGCGGCTCAGCGGCAGGCGTGCCAGCGGGTCCTACACTCGCCGGTATGAGCGATGCCCCCGGCCTGGATCAGCCCACCGCCCCCGGCGGTCCGGACACGTCGACCGCGCTGCTGGAGCGGCCGGATACCCATGTCGCGCCGCAGGTGCAGGAGCCGGGCGACCACGACCGCTTCGCCCACTATGTGCGCAAGGAAAAGATCCTCGAGTCGGCGCTGAGCGGGGAGCCGGTGACCGCGCTGTGCGGCAAGGTGTGGATTCCCGGGCGCAACCCCGACCGCTACCCCGTGTGTCCCATGTGCAAGGAGATTTACGAGGGGCTGCGCGCTCCGGAAGACGGCGAGTGACCTGGGCGCGGACATTCGCGCAGATCAGACAGGTCCTACCGCTTCCCAACCGGCGTCCGGGACGCTAGTTTCTTCCGCACCGGGGGAGGCGTCGCCGCGGGTGACGGGCACATCCCCGTCGCCAGTCTCCACAAGGAGTTCTGGTGCACCGAAGGAAAGGACCAGGCAAGACCATGAACCGACGTGTTCTCATCGCCGTTCCGAGTGCCGCGCTCGCCGCGCTGGCATTCGGTGCGGCTCCGGCGTCCGCCAAGCCGCTCGGCGCGAGCGACGCCACCAAGGCGTGCGTGACGAACGGCTCCGGTGCCCGCCTTGCCAAGGGCGCCACCGCGAAGGACCCCAACAGCGTCTCCGCTGAGCAGGCTGCCCAGGTTGAGCGCGTCATCAACGCCAACCTGGCTGCCAAGGGTCTGCACCGCAACGCGGACGGCCGCGTCGTCGACGCGTCCGGCAAGGCGTCGAAGGTGCCCTTCGATGTGACCATCCCGGTCTTCTTCAACGTCATTCACGATGGCGCCCAGGGCAAGCTCGCGATGAGCCAGATCAACCGCCAGATCAAGGTGCTCGACGACGCTTATCGCTTTGTCGGTATCGACTTCCGCCTGCGGGGGGTCAAGTACGTCAACAACGCCGCCTGGTACCACGGTCTGGGCTATGGCACCCCCGAGGAGCGGGCGATGAAGACCAGCCTGCGCCGCGGCGGGGCGAACGTCCTCAACGTCTACACCGCCAACCTCGAGGACGGCCTGCTCGGCTGGGCGACCTTCCCCTTCGACGGTAACCCCGCTGACAAGATGGACGGCTTCGTCATGCTCGACCAGAGCGTGCCGGGCGGCAGTGCGGCCCCCTACAACGAGGGCGACACCGCCACCCACGAGGTCGGCCACTGGATGGGCCTGTGGCACACCTTCCAGCGCGGCTGCGACGCGCCGGGTGACGAGGTCAACGACACCCCGTACGAAGCCACGCCGCAGTTCGAGTGCGTGGCACGCAACTCGTGCGCCAAGCCGGGTAACGACCCGATCCACAACTTCATGGACTACACCGAAGACGCCTGCATGACCCACTTCACCAATGGCCAGAAGTGGCGCATGCAGATGATGTGGAACATGTACCGGATGCCCAGCTGATCGGCATTCCTGGTGCAACTTCCGGAGGTCCGGTGGCAACTGCCGCCGGACCCCCGGTCTTTTTGTTCCCCTTGTGTCCGCAGGCGTCGGGCCGCCGGACCCCTCAGCCTTCGGTGACGAGCGCCGACTGCAGCAGGCTGTGGGTGCGATGAGCCAGGTGGGTGACCAAGGCGATGGTGGTATTGGCGCGCAGGACGTGCACGTCATCGATGATCTCGTCGATGACCCGGCCGAGATCAGCGTTGTCCCTGGCCACGATGCGCACGAACAGATCCCCGGCCCCGGTCACCGAGAGGATTTCCAGGACCTCGGGGATCTTGCTCAGGTGCTCGACCACGGGACCATGGCCTTGCCGTTGGCGGATCTCCAACATGGAGAAGGCGGTCACCGGGAAGCCCAGGGCGGCCGGGTCGAGGGTGGGGGCGAAGGAGGCGATGACGCCACGTTGCTCCAACCGCTCAAGGCGGGCCTGGACGGTGCCCCGGGCGACGCCCAGGGCACGGGAGGCGCCTAGGACGCCGATGTCGGGATCTTCGGAAAATACTTCGATAAGCCGGGCGTCGAGTTGATCGATCGCCGCAGGAGATGGGGGAGCCACGGGCACATGGTGGCAGCGAGAAGCCCCAAATCCAAACCAAATCGGACAAGTTGCGTAATTTTACTTAGCCCGGTTGCGCACCCTGTAGGGCATACGTCACCATCGGCCCATGTCAGAGCTGACAATGACGATGACCGAATCCGAGCGCGAAGCGCAACTGGATCTCCACCAACTCAAGCAGTTGGTCGGCCTGGTCCCCTATGACGAGACTACGGACCCCTTCCCGGTCACGGGCTGGGACGCCATCGTCTTCATCGTGGGTAATGCCACCCAGACGGCTCATTACTACCAGAGCGCTTGGGGTATGGAGTTGCTCGCCTACTCCGGGCCGGAGACGGGCAACCGGGACCACAAGGCATACGTCCTGAAGTCCGGCTCGATCAAGTTCGTCATCAAGGGTGCGGTGAGCCCGGATTCGCCGCTGATCACCCACCACGCCAAGCACGGCGACGGCGTCATCGACATCGCCCTTGAGGTGCCCGATGTCGACAAGTGCATTGCCCAGGCGCGCTCCGCCGGCGCGACTGTGCTCGACGAGCCGTATGAGGTGTCCGACGAGTTCGGCACCATTCGCCTCGCCGCCATCGCCACCTATGGCGAGACGCGCCATACCCTCGTGCAGCGCGAGGTCAATGGGGTCCGGTATGCCGGGCCGCACGCCCCCGGGTATGTCGCCCGCACCTCCACTTTCGTCAAGCGCGAGGGAGCGCCGAAGCGGCTCTTCCAGGCGCTGGACCACATCGTCGGCAATGTCGAGCTCGGCAAGATGGACGAATGGGTGGCCTTCTACAACCGGGTCATGGGCTTCGTGAACATGGCCGAGTTCATCGGTGATGACATCGCCACCGAATACTCCGCGCTGATGTCCAAGGTGGTCGCCAATGGCAATCACCGGGTGAAGTTCCCGCTCAATGAGCCGGCGATCGCCAAGAAGCGCAGCCAGATCGATGAATATCTGGACTTCTACACCGGGCCCGGTGCGCAGCACCTCGCGCTTGCGACGAATGACATCCTGGGCACCGTCGATGAGCTGACCAAGGAAGGCGTGGAATTCCTGGACACGCCGGACGCCTACTACGACGATCCCGAGCTGCGGGCCCGGATCGGCGAGGTGCGGGTCCCGATCGAGGAACTCAAGGCGCGCAAGATCCTCGTCGACCGGGATGAGGACGGCTACCTGCTGCAGATCTTCACCAAGCCGCTGGGGGACCGGCCGACGGTCTTCTTCGAGATCATCGAGCGGCACGGCTCGCTCGGGTTCGGCAAGGGGAACTTCAAGGCGCTCTTCGAGTCGATCGAGCGAGAGCAGGACGCCCGCGGGAACCTCTGAGTCGTTCCTCAATCCGGCCGGACTGCCGGACGTTGACTCTTGGGTAGTCGCGAGACGGGAGCGGGGTCGGGGCAGGAGACGCGAGCGGCGGTCGCTGGGCGACCTTGCTCGCGACTG
>CAKZIH010000323.1 GCA_936931335.1 uncultured Nostocoides sp.
CCGGCGCCGTGGTGCTGGTGGGCGGCGGCGGAGTCGTCGGCTCCGGCGGCGTCGACGTGGTGGTCGGCGGCGGCGGGGTAGTGCTCGTCGGGCTCTGCGTCGGGGTCGGCGAGTCCGTCGTCGACGTGGTGCTGGTGCTCGACTCGGTCGTGGTCGACGACTCGCTGGTCGTGGAACTGCTGCTCGACGAACTCGACGAGGAGGACGAGGACGTGGAACTGCTGGTGCTCGACGGCGTGTAGGGCGCGACCGTGGTCGCGATGGTCGGGACGCTACCGCGCACCCCACCGGCCGGCGGGAGCGCGGCGACCGGCTGACCCTGCAGGGCAACGAGCATGTAATCGGTCCAGATCGCCACCGGCACGCTGCCACCGGTCAGCTCGCCCACCCCGGGTATGGCGTTCATCTGGTTCTTCGGGACCAGCGAGCCGTCACCCTTGTAGATCCCGACCGCGGTGGCCAACTGCCCGGGAGTGAACCCGTCGAACCACGCCGAGTAGTTGTTGGAGGTGGTGCCGGTCTTCCCGGCGGCCGGGCGACCCAGCGCCAGCGCGGTGCGGCCGGAGCCGCTTTGCACGACCTGGTGCATGGCCTGGATCGCATCCCGCATCACGGCCTGGTCGAACACCTGCTTGACCGCGGGCTTGGCCTGGTAGTCGAGCGCGAACTCTCCGCTGGCCTTCACCGAGGCGATGACATATGGGGTGGCGCGCTTTCCCTCGGCGGCGATCGTGGCATACGCGTTGGCCTGGTCGAGCACGGTGACCAGGTCGGTGCCGAAGACGTTGGCGTAGTTATCGCCGAGCTTCTTCTGCGCACCAGCGGCGTGGATCCCGGCCTTCTCGGCGGCCTCCCGGGTGCGCTCCGGGTCGACCTCGATGTTGAGCTGGGCGTAGTAGGTGTTCACCGAGCTGGCGGTAGCGGCCAGCATGTCCATCGGCCCGTATGACGCGAAGCCGAAGTTGGTGACCCGGCCCTGCGGATTGTCCCCGCCCGCGAACTCGGTGAAGTTCTGCGGGCTGGCCCCGCTGAACCGGGTGGACAGGGGCAGCCCCCGCTCCAGGGCGGCGATCAACGTCCATACCTTGTAGGTCGAGCCGGCCTGCAGGGCCGCGTCGGTGGCGGTGTTGAAGTAGCCGAGGTCGCCACTGCCATACCGGGGCCCGCCATAGAGCGCGCGGATCGCCCCATCGCCGGGGGCCACCGAGGCCAGACCGACGTGCAGGTCATCCACGCCCTGCGGCATCCGGGCGGCGATGGCCGCAGCGGCACCGTCCTGGGCCTGCTTGTCGATCGTCGTGGTGATCCGGTAACCACCGCGCGCGAGGTCGGCGTCGGTGAGATCGAGCTTGGTGCGCAACTCATCGCGGACCATCTCGGAGATGAACCCAGTCGGCCCGGTGACCCCGCTCTTGGTGGACAGGGCCCGAGTGCTCGGGAACTTGGCCTTGGCCCGCTCGGCGGGGGTCAGCCACCCCTGATCGACCATGCCGTCCAGGACATAGGCCCAGCGGTCCTTGGCATTGGCCAGCGCGTCGGCGCCGGCGCGTGGGTCGTAATAGGACGGGCCGCGGATCACCGAGGCCAGCAGCGCGCCCTCGGAGACGGTGAGGTCCTGAGCGCCCTTGCCGAAGTAGGCCATGGACGCGGTCTGGATGCCGGAAGCCCCGCGACCGAAGTAGATGGTGTTGAGGTAGTTCTCCAGGATCTGGTCCTTGGAGACCTCCTGGTCGATCTTGATCGAGATCAGGACCTCGCGCGCCTTGCGCGAGAGGGTGCGGTCCTGGGTCAGGTAATAGTTCTTGACGTACTGCTGGGTGATCGTCGAACCACCCTGTTGGGGCCCACCACGTAGGCCGACCCAGACCGAGCGGGCGATGCCCTTGGGCGAGATGCCGTTGTTCTTATAGAAGCTGCGGTCTTCGGCGGCCAGGAACGCTTTTTGCACCGGATCTGGGACGCGGTCGAGTTTGATGATCTGCCGGTTGGTCTCGGCGAAGCGATCCATGATCGTCTTGCCGTCGCTGTAGTAGATCGTCGACTGCTGCTGCAGCGCCGCCTCATTCGGCTTGGGCACCGGCGTCATCGTGTAGGCGACGGCGAGACCGGCCGCGCCGAGCAGACCGAGAGTGAATAGCGTCCAGAGGGTCCGACGCAGCCACTTGCGCTTGCGCTTGGGGCGCGCGGCAGTGGCGGAGGACGTGCGATGACGAGCGGCCATGAGTCTTTCCGGTGCAGCGGGTGTCGAGCAGGTGCGGCCGGTGCGACCGCCCCGTCAGTATGACGCCGCCCCCTGACAGCCGGTTGGGGCGAGGCTGAATGCTGTGGCCGAGGTCACTGCCGGGCGGTCCAGGTCATGGGCACCGCGTCGGGCACTGTCCGCAGCGGGAGACCCGCCACGAGCCACCGGCCGGAATGCGGAGCGATCAGTCGGCCGGGATGAGGCGGGCGATCTCGCCGCCGGCGTCGCCCTGCAGGACCAGCGCCCCGCCGGCGCTCTGCCCGATGGCCCGGACCCCATCCGTGATCGTGCGCAGCAGGTAGGCCGAGGTGCCCGGGCACTGCTGGGATCCGTTAGGCATACCGGCGGATGGGGTGCCGGTCACCCGGCCCGTCTCGTCCAGCGTGCGCACGAGGGAGAACCGGACGCATTCGCTCGGCCCGGCCTGCGGGCTGCTGATGCTCAGTTCACTACCGCGCAGCCCCGGACCGGGCCCGGCTTTCAGGGCCACCTCCAGGCGCAGCAGGCCGGGGGCGCTCTCCCGGGGCGAGCCGGCGGGGGAGGCCGGGAGTTGGATGCGATAACTGCCCGGCACCCGCGCGGGGTTGGGGATGCGCACCAGATCCCCCTGCCGATCCCGGGTCAGCTCGGCGTAAATCCGCCCCTGCGGAGAGCTGACCACCAGCCGGTCGCGGTCGGGCAGCGAGACCACCGCGTCCGGACGCACCGCGGCGAGGACGGCTGGGGCATAGCAGTCGCGCTCGGCGCCGACGGACCGCTCTCGTCCGGGGGACATCCCCTTCCCCGCCGAGAGCGCGCCGGAGTCGGCGTCCCAGGTGTAGAAGCCACCGACGGTCGCGCAGCCCGCCGCCGCACTCCACCAGCCGGTCTCGGCGAAGGTGAGCGTCGCCTTCTGCGTGATCGGGGTGCCGTCGGCGGCAGTCAGTCGCCAGGTCCCGACCAGGGCCGGTGTGCCGTCCTCCCCCACCGGACCGGTGGGCCGCGGGGTCGACGGGTAGGTCGGGAGAACGTTCGGCCCGATGGTGGGCGAGTCCCCGGGCGGGCCGATGCGAATCCCGGGCGCCGCGCCAACCGGACCGCCGGGAGAGGTGGCGGCCGTCCCACCCGCCGGGTCTAAGGGCGCGGCGGGGGACGCCACACCTGGGGAAAAGGCCGCCGAGATGTCCCCGGTCGGTGCGGCCGGCGGCGCGGAGCCCGGCCCCAGGTCCCCCATGACGACCGCGCCGACCACCCCGGCCGCGGCCGCCGCCCTTGGCCGGGGTGTCGATATCTTCGAGCTCCTCGGCCGCCAGACCCGCGCGGGTGCGCGCGGCGCGCGGCAACCGACCGGTGGCCTCACGCGGGATGTCCAGATCGGCATACAGGTGGTCCGAAGAGGAATAGGTCTCCACCGGCTCGGACATGCCGAGGTCGAGGGCCTTGTCGATCATCGCCCAGCGGTGCAGGTCATCCCAGTCGACGAAGGTGATCGCCACGCCCGTATTGCCCGCGCGGCCGGTGCGACCGACCCGGTGCAGGAAGGTCTTCTCGTCCTCGGGGCACTGGTAGTTGACCACGTGGGTGACATTGTCGACATCGATGCCGCGCGCGGCGACGTCGGTGGCCACCAGCACATCGACCTTGCCCGAGCGGAAGGCCCGCAGCGCTTGCTCGCGGGCGCCCTGACCGAGGTCGCCATGGATCGAGGCAGCGGCGAAACCGCGATCGACGAGCTCCTCGGCGACCTTGGCCGCGGTGCGCTTGGTGCGGCTGAAGATCATCGTCAGTCCGCGGTCCTTGGCCTGCAGGATCCGGGCGAGCATCTCGGTCTTGTCCATCGCGTGTGCCCGGTAGACGAACTGCTCGATGGCGGTGACCGTGTGCTGGTTCTCGCCCTCCTCGCTCATCGCGCGGATGTGGGTGGGCTGAGTCATATAGCGCCGGGCCAGGGCGACCACGGCGCCCGGCATGGTGGCGGAGAAGAGCATCGTCTGCCGGCCCGCCGGGGTCAGCGCGAGTAGCTTCTCCACATCGGGCAGGAAGCCCAGGTCGAGCATCTCGTCGGCCTCGTCGAGAACGACCATCCGGGCGTGGCCCAGGTCGAGATGCTTCTGGTTGGCCAGGTCGAGCAGGCGGCCGGGGGTGCCCACCACGATCTCCACACCGCGGCGCAGCGCCTCGATCTGCGGCTCGTATGCCCGCCCGCCATAGACGGTGAGCACGCGCACCCCGCGCTTGGCGCCGGCCCGCTCGATATCGGCCGCGACCTGCACGGCGAGTTCGCGGGTGGGGGCGACGGCCAGGGCCTGCGGGGCACCGGGGGAGGGCAGGGCATCATACGCGGCCCCGCCGGGGATGGCCACCCGCTGCAGCATCGGAATGCCGAAGCCCAGGGTTTTGCCGGTGCCGGTCTTGGCCTGGCCGATGATGTCGTGGCCGCTGAGGGCCACCGGCAGGGTCATCGCCTGGATGGGGAATGGCGTGACGATGCCGTGCGCGCCAAGCGCTTCGACGATCTGGGGATGGACGCCGTAATCGGCAAAGGTCAACTCTGACATGTCGTCTCTCCTCGATCGGGAACACCCTGAGGGTGTTACTCCACTGGAGCCGATCGGGGATTTCGCGACAGGGGCCTCCGCGATGCGGAAGCAGGGTGCCGGCGACGCGCCAGCGAAGAGATTCGTGCCGACCGGGCACCACCAACGCCGCTCATCCTATCGCCCAGCCCCGCCTGCCGTGACCGCCGACACCGACCGGACGCAGAATGGCGAACGGACCGGCCCCCCAGATGGGAGACCGGCCCGTGCGCTATGCGGTGCTACCGCAGATGGATCTGCTCGATCAACGGATCTGCTCGATCAGCGGATCTGGCGGTTGGTGGTGGTGCTGCGCCCACCCACGACCGCGCCATAGGCGACGATCAGGCCCGCGGCCACGGCGATGCCGAGCAGGAACGGGATGATCTGGAAGCCGCCATTCTCGTTGTCGTAGTCGAACAGGGTGTAGGCAACCCAGGAGGCAATGAGCGATCCGAGGATGCCCAGGATGATGGTCACGGGCAGGGAGATGTTCTGCCGACCCGGCAGCACCACTCGGGCCAACGCACCGATGATGAGACCACCGATAATGGCGCCAATGATGGTTCCGATCACGGGGAACCGCTCCTTTCACAAGCCCGAGGTCTCGGGCACACGACGGTCCGGGGGGTTCCGTTCCGCTCGAATGACAACAATGACATGCCTCGATCACTTCCCGGCTCTTATGACCTGGTCATTCGGTGCCGGAAGTGCGCGACGCGCTAGCGGGGATCAGGCGCCGAAGCCGACCCGGCCCTTGGTCGATTCGCCGATGTCGACATAGCCGATGGCGGCGGCGGGGACGAGAACGACCCGGCCCTTGGCGTCCTCCAGACGCAGCGGCGAGCCCTCGCGCAGCGCGGTCCCGACGGCCTCCTCCACCTGGGCCGAGGTCAGCTCGGACTGGATGCTCACCTCTCGGGAAATCTGGGCGATGCCGATCTTGACTTCCATGATCCTCTTCTCTTAGGACGGTTATGCGTGCGTGCGAATCGGGCCGCGACGCTTGCGTCGGCCCGGGATGCGTGGTCGAACACCACCTTGGCAAACCACATTCCGGCTCGGCGATCCGGGTGGGTGCTCAGCCCCGGTCTGCGGGCGCCGGGGTTTTCCGGGCGGGTTGCCCGCCGACGCCGCGCCAGGCCAGGCGGGAGGTCGCGGCGACCGCGCTCTCGAAGTCCAAGGTGGGGTCGCGCAGCCAGGCGCGAGCCGAGACTTGGGCCAGGCCGACCAGGCCTTGGGCCACCAGCTTGGCCACGGGCAAAGGCAGCTCGGTGTCCAACACGATGCGTCGCGCAATCGCCTCCGCGCAGGCCTGTTCCGCCCACGTGATGCGCTCGCGCACCGCGGTCACCTCGGCCAGGTCGGACTCGAAGACCAGCCGGAAGGCCGAATCTTCCCGGGCGACGAACTCAAAGAAGACCCGGATGCTCGCGTGCGTGCGTTCCTTGTGTCCTTGATGGGTGGCCAGCGCGGCCTCCACCAGCGCGACGATGGTCGCGGTGTGTTGGTCGACCAACGCCAGGTAGAGCTCGAGCTTGCCGGGGAAGTGTTGGTAGAGAACGGGCTTGGAGACCCCGGCGCGCTCGGCGATATCCTCCATGCCGGTCGCGTGGTAGCCCTTGTCGACGAAGACCGCCTGTGCCGCTTCCAGCAATTGGGCGCGGCGTTCGCGCCGAGGCAGACGGGTGCCCCGGGGCGGATCCTGCGCCGCTGATGGGGACGCCATGGTGTGCTCCTAACCGGCCGGGGGCGAGCGGTTCGCGTCATCCTACTGAGTAGCATCGCGAGCATGGGGACGGGTGCACAGCGTGCGGACGCGCAGGGCCGTGACCTGGGCCTGGGCGCCAACGCGGTGGCCGGCGCGGGGATGAACCTCAACGCGAGCCTCAGTGTTGACCAGGGGGCGCTTGTCGACGAGCGTCGCTATGCCCGCCAGATCGCCTTGCCGGAGGTCGGTGTGGCGGGCCAGCGCCGGCTGGCGGGCGCCCGGGTGCTCGTCGTGGGGGCCGGTGGCCTGGGTTCGGTGAGCGCCACCTATCTGGCCGCGGCCGGGGTCGGTGTGGTGGGGATCATCGATGACGATGTCGTCGAAGAGAGCAATCTGCACCGTCAGGTGATCCATGACTCCACGCACCTGGGCATGGCCAAGGTGGACTCCGCGGCGCACCGGCTCAGGGCGGTCAACCCGCGGGTGCGGGTAGAGACCCATCGCATGCGGCTGAGCGCCGAGAATGCCGTCGACCTGGTCGCTCGCTACGACGTGGTCGTGGACGGGGCCGACAACTTCGCCACCCGGTATGTGGTCGCCGACGCCACCGTGCTTACGGGCCGGCCGCATGTATGGGGTTCCATCCTGCGTTTCGCCGGGCAGGTCAGCGTGTGGTCACCGCCGGCGGGGCCGTGTTATCGCTGCGTCTTCCCGCAGCCGCCGCCTCCGGGCAGCGTGGCCTCCTGCGCGGAGGCCGGGGTGCTGGGGTCGCTATGCGCCGCGATTGGGGCCGCCCAGTCCACCGAAGCGCTGAAACTGCTGCTCGGGGTGGGCGAGCCGCTGATCGGGCGGCTGCAGTTGCACGACGCGCTGCGCGCCCAATGGGACACCATCCCGGTGCGCCGCAATCCCGCCTGCCCCTTGTGTGGCGAGGCGCCCAGCATCACCGCGCCGCGCGACGAAGGCGGCGGGGCGGTCCAGGGCCGCTTGTCCGCCGATGCGCTCGCGCAACTGCTCGCCGATGATCCCGACGTCGTGTTGATCGACATCCGCCAGCCGGATGAATGGGCCAGCGGGGTCATCCCCGGTGCCCGCTTGGTCCCCCTCGCACAGTTGAGCACGCTGCGCATCGAACCGGGCCGCCGGGTGGTCGCCTACTGCGCCAGCGGGGGCCGGTCCGTGGCGGCGGGCGCCGCCCTGCGGGATGCGGGGTATGCGCAAGCCACCGACCTGGCTGGCGGGGTGGAGGCCTGGCGCACGGCATACGGGCTGGTCAACCCGGCTGGCTAAGGGCGCGCCGAGCGGCCTCGGAGGGGTTGTCAGTGGCCCGTGGTGCAATCGGTGGTATGTCGATTTCCACCGCTCCAGCGGCCCGAGCCGGGGCTGGGGCCGAGGCCGCTGAACCCGCTGCGGCGGGCACTGCCGCGGACCGGCGCTGGCGGGACGTGGTTGCCCACCGCGGGCCGGTCCTGCGGGTACTGGGCGGGCCGGGGACCGGCAAGAGTGTGCTCGCCGCGCGCATCGTGGTGGAGCGGGTGGCCACGGGGGAGTTACGCGCCGAGCAGTGCCTGATCCTGGGACCCACGCGGCGCGCGGCCGCCCGGCTGCGCGAGCAGGTCACCGGGCGGGTCGGCGCGACCACCACCGGGCCGCTGGCCCGGACCTTCGCCTCGCTGGCCTTCGGTCTGCTGCGTTCGGCGGCGATCCGGGAGGATGCGCCCACGCCATACCTGCTCAGCGGGCCGGAGCAGGACGCGGTACTGCGCGAACTGCTGGCCGGGCACCGCGACGAGCCAGGCTCGGGCCCACTCTGGCCGGCGGGGCTGGCTCAGGCGTTGGGCACCGATGGGTTCCGGGCGGAGTTGCGGGAGCTGCTCATGCGGGCGGTCGAGCATGGGCTGGACGCGCACGGGCTGCGAGAGATCGGGGTGCAGGCCGATCGGCCCGAGTGGGTGGCCGCGGCCGACGTGCTCGCCGAGTATGACGAGGTCACCGCCCTGTCCCGGCCCGGGGCCTTTGACCCGGCCTGGCTGCTCACTGCGGCCGTGGACCTATTGGAGAGCGATCCGCTGGCGCGCGACGAGTTGGCCCGCGAGCTGCGCTTGGTCATCGTCGACGACGCCCAGGAGGTCACGGCCGGCGGGGCGCGGATGCTCGAGCTGCTCGCGGCCAGCGGCATCGAGGTGGTGCTGCTCGGGGATCCCGACAGCGCCGTGCAGACCTTCCGGGGCGCCGACCCGGGCTTCCTGGCCACCGGTTGGACGAGCCTGGGCGACGGCCCGACGGTGGTCCTGGACACCGGATACCGGCTGCCCCCGGCGCTTGCCGAGGCCACCGGGCGCGCGGCCGGGCTCATTGGTGCGTTGGGCGGCGGCGCGCAACGGCGCGTGGTTCCGGCCGGCGGTGCGGAGGCTGACCCAGGGGTGCTGGAGGTCGCGGTCTTCCGCTCGGCAGCGCAGGAAGCGGCGCATGTCGCGGACCTCTTGCGCCGGGCGCATCTGCTGGACGGGGTGCCCTGGCAGCAGATGGCGGTCATCGTTCGCGGTCAGGCGCGCTCGCAAATGGTGCGCCGGGTGCTCACCGCGCAACGCGTACCGGTCACCGACGGCGAGAACCCGCCCCCGCTGCGGGATGCGCCCGCCACCCGTCCCCTGCTGCGCCTCCTCGGTGCCGCCCTGGACCGGGTGGCCCACCGCGCCGAGGCCTCCCTCGCCGAGTTGACTCAGGATCCGGACGCCGGCTGGCGACTGGACCCGGTGCTCGCAGTCGACCTGCTCACCAGCGTCTATGGGGGAGCGGACGCGGTGACCCTGCGCCGGATCCGCCGCGCGCTGCGCCGGCCCG
>CAKZIH010000324.1 GCA_936931335.1 uncultured Nostocoides sp.
CGGCGACGCCTGCACCCGGCGCTGCGACTTCTGTGACATCGCCACCGGCAAACCGGCCCCACTGGATCGCGACGAACCCCGCCGGGTTGCCGACTCGGTCGCCACTATGGGTCTGCGTTATGCCACGGTGACGGGGGTCGCCCGCGACGACCAGCCCGACGGCGCCGCCTGGCTGTATGCCGAGACCATCCGCCAGATTCACGCGCAGAACCCGAACACGGGCGTAGAGATCCTGCCTCCGGACTTCGGCGCAGAGCCGGCGCTGGTGGAGCAGGTCTTCGAGGCCCGGCCCGAGGTCTTTGCGCACAACCTGGAGACGGTGCCGCGCATCTTCAAGCGGATCCGCCCGGCCTTCACCTACGACAAATCGCTGCGGGTGCTTACCATGGCGCGCGCGGCCGGGCTGGTGACCAAGTCCAATCTCATCCTCGGGATGGGCGAGCGTGAGGACGAGATCGCCCAGGCGATCGCCGACCTCTATGACGCCGGTTGCGACATCCTTACCATCACCCAGTACCTGCGCCCTTCGCCGCTGCACCACCCGATCGACCGGTGGGTGAAGCCGGAGGAGTTCGTGCACTGGAGCGAGGTGGCCAACCAGATGGGCTACAAGGGCGTGATGGCTGGGCCGCTGGTGCGCTCGTCCTATCGCGCCGGACGTCTGTGGGCCAGCGCGATGACGCGGTGGGGTCGCCCCATACCGGAGCATCTGGCGCATCTGGGCGAGGCTGCGCAGGGCAGCACCCGACAAGAAGCGGCGAGTCTCATCGAACGTGGCCTGACCGGCAACTGATCCGCCGTATTCTTGGTGCCCATGGCCAAGGACACCACCGGCGAAGCCAAGCCCAAGCGGAGCAACCCGTTCAAACAGGTCGCCGCGGTCTATAAGGCCGTCAAGGGGATGGACCCGTCCATCACCTGGTGGCTGCTGGGGATGTTCTTCGGCATCCTGGCGCTCTTTGTGCTGATCGGTTTCCTCATCGGCCACCCGATCTATCTCTTCTTCATCGGTCTGCCGTTGGCCTTCCTTGGCGCGATGATCACCCTGTCCCGGCGCGGCGAGCGGGCGGCATTCGGCTCGATGGACGGCAAGCCGGGCGCCGCTGCTGGTGCGCTGTCGATGCTGCGCCGCGGCTGGTATTACGACCAGGAGCCGGTGGCCGCCGATGTGGCCCGGCCCAGCGAGATGGCGAATGCGGCGATGGTCTTCCGGGCATTGGGCGCGCCGGGCGTGGTCCTGCTCGGGGAGGGTCCGCTGCTGTGCGGACTGCGGCAAAGCGACGCACACGCGGCAGCGGCAGCAGCGGCGGTTTCGCGGATTACGGTATGAGCGGGTGGGACGACGATGACGGC
>CAKZIH010000325.1 GCA_936931335.1 uncultured Nostocoides sp.
TATTGGCGTGACTGGAGTTCAGACGTGTGCTCTTCCGATCTAAGTCGACGCGACCGAAGGTCGCGAACATCAGCGCGATGGCCAGGGCCAGGCCGATGTCACCGACACGGTTGACGATGAACGCCTTGTTGGCCGCGGTCGCATAGGCCGGGTTGTGATTCCAGAACCCGATGAGCAGGTATGACGCGAGCCCCACACCTTCCCAGCCGACGAAGAGCAGCAGGTAGGAGTCGGCGAGGACCAGCAGGAGCATGGCCGCGACGAACAAGTTGAGGTAGGCGAAGAAGCGCCGCTTGTCCGGGTCATGGCTCATGTACCCCAGCGAGTACACGTGGATCAGCGAACCCACGAAGGTGATGAGCAGGACGAAGCTGATCGACAAGGTGTCGATCTGCAGGCCCGCGTCGAGGTTGAACGACCCCGCGGGAATCCAGGAAAAGAGCGTCTGGTGGGTCATGCGCTCGTCGGGGGCGGCGTCGCGCAATTGGAGCAGCGCGGCGACACCGAGGCCAAAGCTGGCCCAGGACAGACCGGTGGCCAAGGCGGGTCCGAAACTGTCGGTGCGTCGGCCGCCCAGCAGGAGCAGCGCAGCGCCCGCCAGCGGCAGCGCGATGAGCAGCCAGCCGGCCAGGCTCACGGCGTCCGATGCCACGACGTTCGAGGCCACCTGAGGCAGGAGGGTGGTCACCTTCTCAGATCCCCTTCTAGTACTTCAACAGGTTGGCGTCGTCGACCGAGGCCGAGCGGCGGGCACGGAAGATCGCCATGATGATCGCCAGGCCCACGACAACTTCTGCGGCGGCGACGACCATGACGAAGAGCGCGATGGCCTGCCCGTCGATCGACTGGTGCATCCGGCCGAAGGTGACGAAGGCGAGGTTGGCGGCATTGAGCATGAGCTCGACCCCCATGAACAGCATGATCGCGTTGCGCCGGAGCAGGACCGTGGCCCCGCCGATGCAGAAGAGGATGATCGCCAGGTAGATGTAGTTCATCAGGCTCATCGGCTGCGTCCTTCCTCGATCTCGCGCTCCAGGTCTGCCTCGGCGGCGGTGTAGTCGTCCGGCGCGCTGACCTGGCCACGGGCCTGCAGGGTGCGCGACACCGACAACTCGGTGGGGGTGCCGTCAGGTAGCAGAGCGGGGGTGTCCACCGCGTTGTGCCGCGCGTAGACACCGGGAGCCGGCAGGCCCGCGACGAACTCACCGCGCTGGAAGCGCTGACGCGACCATTCGCGCTGGTCGGGCCGAGCGCCCATCCGCTCGCGGTGGGCCAGGACCATCGCACCCATGGCGGCGGTGATCAGCAGCGCCGAGGTGATCTCGAAGACCCAGACGTACTTGCCGAAGATGACCTCGGCCATCGAGGAGACATTGCCGTAGGCGTTGATCTCGTCGAGCGTGGGGCGACCGGCGATGGTGACATGGCCGATCATCCCGATCAGCAGCACGGCCAGGCCGAGCGAGAGCACCAGGGCCAGCCACCGTTGACCCTTGATGGTCTCCACCAGGGAGTCGGAGGAGTCGACGCCGACGAACATCAGCACGAACAGGAAGAGCATCATCACGGCGCCGGCGTAGACAAAGATCTGCACGACGCCGAGGAAGGCAGCACCCTGGGCGATGTAGAAGACGCCGAGGATGACCATGGTGATCGCCACCCCGAGGGCGGCATACACCGCCTTGCGGGCAAAGAGCAGCCCGAGGGCTGCGAGCACCGCGATGGTGCCCAGGATCCAGAAGGTGACGGCTTCAGCAGTGCCGGTCATCGCACTCCACCCTCGACCTTCCCCAAGTAGTAGTCACGCTCGGACATGCCCTCGGCCATGGCGTGCGGCGGAGCCTGCATCCCCTCCTGCAGCGGCGCAAGCAGCTGCTCCTTGGTGAAGATCAGGTCGGCGCGGTTGTTGTCGGCCAACTCATAAAAGTTGGTCATGGTCAGCGCCCGCGTCGGGCAGGCCTCGATGCACAAGCCGCAGAAGATGCAGCGCAGGTAGTTGATCTGGTAGATCCGCCCATACCGCTCACCGGGGCTGAACCGACCCGAGCCGTCGGGACCGTCGATATTGTCGGCGCCCTCAACCATGATCGCGTCCGCCGGGCAGGCCCAGGCGCACAGCTCGCAGCCCACGCACTTCTCCAGCCCATCCGGGTGACGGTTGAGCTGGTGACGACCGTGGAAGCGCGGCTGGGTCGGCCGCTTGACCTCGGGATATTCCTCGGTCTTCACCGTGCGGAACATGGTCGCGAAACTGACTCCGAAGCCGCCGACGGGGGCGAACATATCGGCCAGGAATCCGCCCTTGTCCTTCTCAGCCATGGATCACTTCCTTGGTCTTGGCCGGCGTCGACGCACTCAGGCGCTGGCCGGGCAGCGGCGGCACGGGGTAGCCACCGGCAAACGGATCGATCTCGTCGGGCACTTCGGGTCGGGCCGCAGCCGCCTTGGCTGCCTGCTTGCCCTCCCATACCCAGGTGGCCGCGAGGACCAGCAGGGCCAGGACGCCGATCACGATCAGCGACGCGAGGTTACGCTCCGCGCCGAAGATGCTGACCATGCGGGTGCCCAAGTAGCCATTGTCGGCCGCCTTGAGGAAGGCCACGGCCACCACCCAGACGATCGTGGTCGGGATGAGGAACTTCCAGCCGAAGCGCATGAACTGGTCATACCGGGTACGCGGCAGCGCGCCACGCAGCCAGACGAAGAAAAACATGAACAGCCACAGCTTGATCGTGAACCAGAGCAGGCCCCACCAGCCGTGATTGAACATGCCGTCGTTGATGGCCGCGATGCCGGGGGGTGCCTGCCAGCCACCGAGGAAGACGGTGGTGGCCAGCGCCGAGACGGTGAACATATTGACGTACTCACCGAGGAAGAACATGGCGAACTTCATCGAGCTGTACTCGGTGTGGAAACCACCGGTCAGCTCGCCTTCGCCCTCGGCGAGGTCGAAGGGCAGACGGTTGGTCTCGCCGACCATGGTCACCAGGTAGATGACGAAGGAGACCACCAGCGGGATGATGTGCCAGATGTCGCGCTGGTTGGCGACGATCTGCGAGGTGGACATCGAGCCGGTCCACAGGAAGACCGCGACCAGCGACAGGCCCATGGCGATCTCGTAGGAGATGATCTGCGCGCTACTGCGCAGACCACCGAGCAGCGGGTATGTCGATCCCGAGGACCATCCGGCGAGCACCACACCGTAGGCGCCGACGCCGGCCACGGCGAGCATCAGCAGCACCGAGACCGGGACATCGGTCAACTGCAGCGGGGTGTGGTGACCGAACATCCATACCGCCGGGCCCATCGGGATGATGGCGAAGGAAATGAAGGCCATCGCGCCGAAGAAGGCCGGGGCCACCGCGAAGATCACCTTGTCGGCGTTCTTGGGGGTGATGTCCTCCTTGAGCGCCAGCTTGATGCCGTCGGCGAGAGTCTGCAGCAGACCGAAGGGGCCGGTCCGGTTGGGACCCGGACGCTGCTGCATGCGGCCGATGACCCGGCGTTCGAACCAGATCATGATCAGCGTGGAGAGCAGCAGGTAGACGAAGATGACCAACGCCTTGAACAGCGAGAGCCACCACGGGGTGTCGCTGAAGTCGACGACCGCATTGTCCTTGGGGACATAGGGCTCGGCCGCGGCGAGCGCGTGCAGGAAGGTCATCGGGCACCTCCGGGGAAAACGGTCACGAGCTGACCGGGATGGACACCCAGATCGGCGATCCGGCTGCCCGGCGAGTTGGTCGGCACCCAGACCACATGGTCGACCATGTCGGTGACGGCCAGCGGCACGGTGATCCGTCCGGCGGGGCCCGCCACGGTGACCAGGTCACCGTCGGCCACCCCGAGCGCTTCTGCACCGGCCGCGGAGATCCGGGCCACGCTGGTGGGCGCGGTCCCGGCCAGATAGGGCTCGCCGTCCTGCAGGCTGCCGGCGTCCAACAGGTGGTGCCAACTGGCCAGGACGAACTGGCCGGAGCCGGTGGTCGGGACCCGGGCGCCATTTGGCTTCGGACCGCTGGGGCGGTTGCCCGTCCAGGGGCCGAGGGCTCGCATTTCGGCCTGGACCTGGGACAACGTCCGGGCGCCGAGGAATTCACCCATGGCGTCCGCGATCAGGTCGAGCACCCGGTAGTCGGAGTAGGCACTAGTGTCCAGGGCGGCCTCGAATGGGCGGACCCGACCCTCCCAGTCCACGAAGCTGCCGGCCTTCTCCGCGTGCGGAGCCACCGGCAGGACCACATCGGCATGCTCGGTGACGGCGGTGGGGCGGTAGTCGAGCGAGACGACGAAAGTCCGCTGCAGCGCCGCGAGGGCGTCCGAGTTGCCAATGTCGAGATCGGAAGAGCGTCGTGTAGGGAAAGAGTGTAGATCTCGGTGGTCGCCGTA